>NZ_LR134477.1:3300000-3491241 GCF_900637975.1 Actinomyces viscosus
GCATCCTCGCCTTCGTCACGGTCCAGAACCTCGACGAGCTTGTGCGCGCCTACCGCTTCATCCGCGAGCACGGCTTCTCCCTGGGCGACCAGATCGGCTACTACCTGCTCGGCCTGGTCGCGGTGATCGTCCTGTGGGCGGGACTCGGCCTGCTCAGCTGGTGGCGGCGCGCCTACGCCGTGGACGCCGACGGCGTCTACCTGCGCTCAGGCATCCTCAGCCGCAAGCTGCGCACGGCCCGCCTGCCGCGCATCCAGTCCGTCGACGTCGTCCACCCCCTGCTCGGACGCATCCTCGGCATGGGGCAGCTCACCGTCGAGGTCGCCGGCGGCCGGGACTCACGGGTCGTCATCGGGTTCCTCACCACCCGTGAGCTCCAGGCCCTGCGCGACCGCATCCTCGACCTGGCCGCCGGGCAGGTGGCGGTGCCCGGAGCCGGCGCGACGAGGGGCGCTACAGGCGAGACGGGGGAGAGCGGGCCGGGCAGTGGCGTCACTGCTCCCGCCGACCTCGCTGACCCGACTGCCCCCGTGGGCCGCCCCGACGACGCCGGCGGGACCCCGCCGGCGGGCCCGGCCGGAACCACCGCAGAGCCCGGGAGCGCCCCCGACTCCCCGCCGCGCTCCACGCTTCTGCGGGCCTCCAGCTTCCAGGAGCACCCGCTCTACAACGTCGATGCCGGAGTCCTCATCGGCTCACTGCTGCGCAGCCCCTCCACCTACGTGGTTCTGATGCTGCCCGCCGCCCTGCTCGCGTTCGTCATCGCCGCCTATGCCGTGGATGTCCCACCCAGCGGCGGCATGGTCACGGCCGTCACCTCACTCATCACCACCGTCGTCGGTGTCGTGACGCTTGTCTGGTCCCGTTTCAACGACACCTGGAACTTCCACGCCGCTGCGACCCCCAGCGGCATCCGGATCCGTTACGGGCTGACCGCAGACACCTCGCGCACGCTGCCTCCCGGGCGGGTCCACGGCGTCGGGCTCACCCAGCCGATCCTGTGGCGCGGCAAGGACTGGTGGAAGGTGAATGTCACCGTGGCCGGCCGCGAGGACCGCCCCCAGGACGGGCAGAACCGGCAGACCGGGAACCTGCTCCTGCCCGTGGGGGTGCGCGACACCGCGCTGCGCGCCCTGTGGCTCGTGGTCCCCGACCTGGGCGTGCCCGCCCCGGACACCCTGCTCACCTTGGCCCTCACCGGCCGGGACGATGACGGCGTCGGAGACCTGCAGGCGCCGGCGGGCTCTGCGGCCCGCGGATTCGTGCGCATCAGTCGACGCGGGCGGGTCTTCCACCCCTTCACGTGGCGCCGCACGGCCGCGATTCTGACCGACACCTGCGTCATCGTGCGCCACGGGCGCTGGCGGCGACAGGTGACCGTCTTCCCCTACGAACGCATCCAGTCCCTGCACGTACGCCAGGGGCCGCTGGCGCGCAGGCTGAACCTGGCCTCCCTCCGGCTCGACATGGTGGCCCAGGAGGTCCCCTCCTCGATCACCAACCTCGATGCCGCCGACGCCAAGGCGCTCGCGGCGCGGATCAGCGAGCGGGCACTGCGCCGCTCCAGCGCCGAGCAGCTGGACCGCTGGCTCGCCCGCGCCGTCGCCGCGGGGCCGGTGACCGGCGAGTAGCCCAGAAGCAGCCGCTGGCCGTGCCTAGGTGCACCTGGGTGCATACCGCACGGGGCTCGGCCCCACCCAGAGGTACCGAGCCCCAGTCTTGATTGACCGCCTGCCCACTCTGCCCACTGCACGGGGTTCGGGTTCTACTGGCCGGGGGTTAACCGCACTGCACGGGAGCCCCGACCTCGTGGAGTACACCCATGTCCTGGGCAGTAGCCCACAGGCCTCGTGCAGTACCGACAGGCCGAGCTCAAGTGGCATGTCGCGACCTGAGGCGGATTCCCCGAAGTTCGCGGGCGCTGAGCTGCGGTCGGATTGAGCCAGGCTTGATCCGTGTTGGCTCAGGTGGCCGGATGTGAGCAGGCGTCACATCGCCGAAACGGCTTCATCGAGGCCCCTACGACTGACTCTGCGGGGCCTACGGCGAGATCCACGGTGCGTCCGCGAGGCCTGCCAGTCCTCGCCGTTGTTCCCCGTCGTTACTGGTCTCGCCGCTCGTGGGCCAGCGTCTCGCGCAGGCGCTGGGCCTGCTCGGCGGTGAGGCGCCCGGTGGCCTCGCAGCGCTCGGTGGTGGCCCGGGCCAGCTGCCGGTAGGAGGCGACGACGTCGTCGAGCCCCTGGCCCTCGCCGTCGCGCAGGGAGCCGAGCGCCTCCAGGTGGGCCGCCACCGTGCCGGCGTCGCCCCGGGAGACCGGGCCGGTCAGGCCCGCCTCGCCCTCGTGCAGGGCGCGGTCCAGGGCCGCGGCGAGCAGGGGACCGAGCGTCGCCGCCCCGTCCTCGACCCCGGCGGCCCCCAGGACCCGGACGGCCTGCGTCACCACGGTCAGCAGGTGGTTGGCGCCGTGCGCGAGAGCCGCGTGGTAGGCCGGACGCGCCGACTCCTCCAGGACGAAGGGCTCGCCACCGAGCTCGACCACCAGCGCCTGCGCGATGGGCAGCACGGCTGCCGGGGCGGTCACGGCCATCGGGCAGCCGACGAGCCTGGCCACGTCCGTGGAGAACCCGGAGAAGGTCATCGCCGGGTGGATGGCCAGCGGGATCGCCCCGCAGCGTTGAGCGGGCGCCAGGACGGCCGCGCCGTAGCGGCCCGAGGTGTGGGCCACCAGCTGGCCCGGCTGCCAGCGGCCCAGGTCCGCCAGTCCCTGCACGAGCGGCCCGAGCGCGTCATCCGGGACGGCCAGCAGGAGGAGCTCGGCGCGCTCGACGATCTCCTCGACCTCCAGGACCGGCACGCCCGGCAGCAGCATCTCGGCGCGCTCGCGCGAGTCCTCGGAGACGGCATGGACGCCGACCACCTGGTGCTCCACAGCGCGCAGCGCGCAGCCCAGGACCGCGCCGACTCGGCCGGCGGAGATGATGCCGACGCCCAGCCGCCCCGGCCGACCCGCAGCCGCCCCCGCAGCCCCAGCTGGCCCGCCGTTGCCCGGACCGGGAACCGTACCCTCGATGTCGCTCATGGCCCCGATGCTCTCATGCCCGCCCGGTGAACCGGATTCGCCCGCGGAGCGGCTCACGGGTGCTCGAGTCGGGACGAGCGAGGCGCTTGGAGGGACAGAAGTGTCAGTTCTGGCGGCTTTTCAGACGACCACCGGCCGCTCCTCATCCAGGCCCACCTCTCTGAACTGCGAAAACGCGAATCGACTTGGCCCCACTGCACGGATTCCGTACGGAAAAGTCTCCATTCTGGACACTTTTGCCCTCCTGTGCCCGGTGTTGACCGCTTCCGGCTGTCTCGGATTCGGCTCGGCCCCGCGGGGCGACTAGCGTGGGGCGCGTGAGCACCGAACCCGCACCGACGCCCGTTCCTGAGCCCCGCTCGGCCGCCACCACATCAGCCGCCACCCCCGGCTCCACCGGCACCGCAGCCGTCCTGACCCGCAGCCGCGCCGAGCTCGCCGCCGCCCTGGCCGGCGCCCCGGACCCCCGCGCGGTCGTCATGACCATGGGCGCCCTCCACGAGGGCCACTTCGACCTCGTGCGCGAGGCCGCCCGGCGCGTCGGACCGGCCGGAACCGTCATGGTCACCATCTTCGTCAACCCCCTCCAGTTCGCCCCCACCGAGGACCTCGACTCCTACCCGCGCGACCTCGAAGGCGACCTGGCCGGCCTGACCCGGACCCTCACCGGCGCCGACGGCTCCCTGGGCGTGGGGCGGCTCGTCGTCTTCGCCCCCACCCCGGAGGTCATCTACCCGGCCGGGCAGCCCGCGGTGCGCATCGACCCCGGCCCCATCGCCACCGTCCTGGAGGGCCGCACCCGCCCCACCCACTTCGCCGGCGTGTGCCAGGTGGTGCTCACCCTCATGCACCTGACCGCGCCGCGCTGGGCGCTGTTCGGCCGCAAGGACGCCCAGCAGCTGGCGATCATCGAGGCCATGGTGCGCGACCTCGCCGTCCCGCTGGAGATCGTGCCGGTCGATATCCGCCGCGAGCCCGACGGCCTGGCCATGAGCTCGCGCAACGCCTACCTCAGCCCCGATCAGCGCCGCCAGGCCCTGGCCCTCTCGCGCGCCCTCCAGGCCGGCCGCGACGCCGCCCAGGGGGCCGGCCCGGGCGCCGGCCCCGACCCGGCCGCGGTCCGCCGAGCCGCCCTGGCGTCCCTGGAGGCCGCCGACGGCGTCGAGGTCGACTACGTGGCCCTCGTCGATCCCGCCAGCTTTGAGGACCTGACCGACGCCGGGCTCGGCCTGCCGCGCAGCGCTGCGGCGGGCGGGGCCGCGGGGGAGGAGCCGCCCGCCGCGGGCCTGCTGGCCGTGGCCGCGCGCGTGGGAACCACCCGCCTCATCGACAACACCCTCATCGACCTGCGCCCGTAGGCGCCCCGGCCCGTGCCGGGTCGCTGTCGGATCGCTCACCCTGTGCCGCACCGTACAGTGCGCTGCGCCCGCCGCCGTCTACTCTGTGCGGCGATGAGCGCCCGCACCCGGACGATGATGACGTCCAAGATCCACCGCGCCACCGTGACCCAGGCCGACCTCGACTACGTCGGCTCGATCACGGTGGACGTCGACCTGCTCGAGGCCGCCGACCTGCTGCCCGGCGAGCGCGTCGACATCTGCAACTGCACCAACGGCAACCGCCTGTCCACCTACGTCATCCCCGGCCAGCGCGGCGCCGGCGAGATCTGCGTCAACGGCGCCGCCGCCCACCTGGTCAGCCCCGGCGACGTCGTCATCCTCATCGCCTACTCCCAGATGTCCGACGCCGAGGCCCGCACCTACCTGCCCCACGTCGTCTTCGTCGACGAGGCCAACCGGATCGTCGAGCGGGGCACCGACCCCGGCCAGGTCCCGACCGACTCCGATGTCGCCCGCCTCCAGGGCCTGCGCCCCTCCGGCATCCCCCTGGCCGACGCCCGCGCCTGAGCCCGCCCGACTGGTGTGACCAGGATCGAGTGTGGTGCGGGCGTCGTCGACCCCCGAGGGGCGACCGGCGCGGGCGCGCGCCGTTAGACTCCCTCACGTGACAGACGAGAGCACCCCCAGCCCCGACCTGACCGCCACCGACGCCCCCGCCGGCACCGAGTCCCCCAAGTCCCCGAAGGCCTCGAAGACCCCGAACGGCTCGGCGGACCAGTCGGACCAGCCCAAGCAGCCCAAGGCCGACCCGGGCCCGGGCGAGCAGTTCGAGGTCCGTGCCGGCAAGCGTGAGCGCCTGCGCGGCGAGGGCTGGGACCCCTATCCGGTCTCCGTGCCCGTCACCACCACGATCGCCGCCGTGCGCCAGGCCTACTCCCACCTCGAGGCCGGCCAGGAGACTGACGACGTCGTCGGCGTCGCCGGCCGCGTCGTCTTCCTGCGCAACACCGGCCGCCTGTGCTTCGTCACCCTCCAGGACGGGGCCGGCGCCACCCTCCAGGCCATGCTCTCGGCCAAGGCCCTGCCCGCCGAGGGCCACACCTGCCTGGCCGCCTTCAAGGCCGACGTCGACCTGGGCGACCACCTCTTCGTCCACGGCCGCGTCATCTCCTCGCGCCGCGGCGAGCTGTCCGTCATGGCCGAGCCCGTCCTGCGCGGCGGCGTCGAGGCCGCCGCGGCCGGGGACGACGACGTCGAGGTCCCCGCCTGGCGGATCGCCTCCAAGGCCCTGCGCCCCCTGCCCAAGACCTGGACCAACGAGGCCGGCGAGGCGGTGACGCTCTCGGAGGAGCAGCGCGTGCGCCGTCGTGAGCTCGACCTGCTTACCCGGCCCGCTGCCCGGGACATGGTGCGCACCCGCGCCGCCGTCGTGCGCTCCATCCGCGAGAACTTCTTCCGCCGCGACTACCTGGAGCTGGAGACCCCCATGCTCCAGGTCGTGCACGGCGGGGCGGCCGCGCGCCCGTTCATCACCCACATGAACGCCTTCGACATGGATCTCTACCTGCGCATCGCCACGGAGATCTACCTCAAGCGCGCCGTGGTCGGCGGCGTCGACCGCGTCTTCGAGATCAACCGCAACTTCCGCAACGAGGGCGCCGACTCCTCCCACTCCCCGGAGTTCACCGCCCTGGAGGCCTACGAGGCCTACTCCGACTACGACGGCATGGCCGAGCTGACCCGCAATCTCGTCCAGCAGGCGGCGCGCGACGCCTTCGGCCTGCCCGAGGGCGGCGAGGTCGTCACGCTCGCCGACGGCACTGAGTACGACCTGTCGGGCGACTGGGACAAGATCGACCTCTACACCTCCGTCTCCGAGGCCCTCGGCGAGGAGATCACCGTCGAGACCCCGCGCGCCCAGCTCGTCGCGCACGCCGAGCGGATCGGCCTGGAGGTGGACGACTACGCCGTGGCCGGCAAGGTCGTCGAGGACATCTTCGAGGAGCTCGTCGGCAACAAGCTGTGGGCGCCCACCTTCGTCTACGACTTCCCCGAGGACACCTCGCCGCTGACCCGCTACCACCGCAGCCGGCCGGGCCTGACCGAGAAGTGGGACCTCTACGTGCGCGGCTTCGAGACCGCCACCGCCTACTCCGAGCTCGCCGACCCCGTGGTCCAGCGCGAGCGCTTCGAGGCCCAGGCGCTCGCGGCCGCCAAGGGCGACCCCGAGGCCATGGTCCTGGACGAGGACTTCCTGGTCGCCATGGAGCAGGGCTTCCCGCCCAGCGGCGGCATGGGCATGGGCATCGACCGCCTCCTCATGGTGCTCACCGGCCAGGGGATCCGCGAGACCATCACCTTCCCCCTGGTCAAGCGGAACTGACCCGGGTGGCTGGCGCCCGCCCCGGCGGTCTCCCGGGGCGCGGCGTCGGAGTAACCACCGGAATAACCGGCCGTGAGCGCCGGTTGCAGCGCCCATGAGCGCTGTGACAGACATCCTCGGAACGTGGTACCCCTTCATCCAGGCCCCCATGAACTGGATGACGAACCCCGGCTTTGTGGCGGCGGTGGCCAACGCCGGCGGCCTGGGCGTCGTCGGCGTGAACGCGGGCCAGACCACGGTGACCACCGATCCGGTGGAGACTGCCGAGCGCACCCGGGCCGCCATCCGGGGCACGCGCGAGCTCACCGACAAGCCGATCGGACTCAACCTGCTCGTCGCCCCCGGCAACGAGTTCTCCGAGCGGACCCTTGAGGTTGCTCTCGAGGAGGGCATCGAGGCCTACGTGACGATCGGGGAGCCCGACGCCGACACCTTCCGCAGGATCCAGGACTCCGGCGCCGTCATCATCCACCGTCCCCTCAACCCGACCCTGGAGGAGCTGCGCCGGGCCGAGGACTTCGGGGCGGACCTCATCGTCGCCACCGGCCACGACGAGGGCGGCATCACCCCGAGCGTCTCGACCGGGACCTTCTCCATCGTGCCGACCTTCGTCGACGCCGCCCGCGTACCGGTGATCGCCGCCGGGGCCATCAACGACGCCCGGGGCGTGGCCGCCGCCCAGGCGCTCGGCGCGCAGGGCGTCTTCGTGGGCACCCGCCTCATGGTGACCCGGGAGTCCCCGCTGGCCGGCTCCGCCAAGCAGGCGATCATCAACGCCACCGGCTGGGACGTCGACTGGGTGGCGCCGTCACGCCGCTCGGTGCTGACTCCCTACGCGCGCGGGCTCGCCGAGCAGTACCACTCCGACGGCGACGCCGAGGCCGCCTCCGCGCGGCTGGTCGCCTCCGAGGCCGTGCGCGTCGGCATGGTCGACGGCGACCTTGAGGCGGGCATCATCAGCGTCAACACGGCGATCTCCCTCATCCACGACGAGCCGAGCGTCGCCGAGCTCATCGAGCGGATGATGACCGGCTGGCGCGAGCACGCCTGAGCGGCCTCCGGGCACGGCTCCCTCACGGGGCCACGATACAAGCCTGCCAGTACTGGGCCACTCGGGGGCTCGCGGACGCACCATAGGACCCGGCGACTCACCTGTGGCCGTCTGCGGACTCTCAGGTGCGTCCGCGACACCTGACAGACTTTCGCCCCGGCTTAGAGGCCGGAGGTGCCCAGACGGCGCTGGGCGGCCTCGAGGTCAGCGCGCAGGTAGGCGTTCTCCTCCTGGAGCTGGGCGATGTACTGGTCGCGCTGGGCGATCGCCTCGGCGTACCGCGGGCCGCCGGGAGCTCCGACCTGACCGGGAGCTCCGACCTGACCGGGAGCACCGCCTGCAACTGATCCGTAAGCGCCGGCCGACGCGCCGTAACCGCTTGCCTCGGCTCCGTAGGCCTGCGGACCGGCGCCTGCGCGACGCACGCTGCTCTCAAGGGCCTCCATCGAGGAGACGACCTGGTCGAGAAAGGCGTCGACCTCATCGATGTGATAACCCGACCACCTGGTGGTGGACAGCCGGCGGTTCCTGACGTCCCTGGAGGTCAGAAGGATCTCGGCGGCCCGGTGGGAGGGGGACTGCGGTGAGCCGGCGATCCGTTCCTCCAGCCCTCGCATCGTGGTGGTGACCTCATCGAGGAGCTCGTCGACCTCGTTCTGCTCGTAACCCTCCTTGAACGAGGAGACATTGAACTTCACGTTGAGGACGTCGTCAGATGTCAGTAGCGCCATGCGTCGTATCTCCTGCGTCGAGGGTTTGATATCGGTCTGTGATTCTATCCGTCCACCCGCAGCCCCAGGTGGGCGGCCATGAGTGGGGCGAGCTCCGCGAGCTGCTGGCCACTGACAGTTGCCCCACCCAGGGAGCCGACGCCGCTGACCACCTTCATCTCAAGGCCCCGCAGGTCGACATCGGCCAGGCTCCCGTCACACAGCCGCAGCGTGCCGACCCGGCTCTCCTCGAAACGGACCCGCTGGGCGTCGACCCCGCTGAGGTCCGCTCCGGCCAGCTGCAGGTCCTCGACCATCTCACCGGCGGCCAGCTCATCGGCTCCGCCGTCGCGCGGGCGACGGAGATCCGGCGCCTTGAGTGCCGGCGGCCTCGGGCAGGACGCGCAGGAGGCGCCTGGGGCGGCATCGGTCCGAGCAGCGGTCATGGCCCTGTTCTATCCCAGATCGACGCCGGGCACCGGGGGTTGTTCTCCCCGGTGCCCGGGTGTGGAGGAGGGACTTGTGTCCAAATCTGTGACAAAGGAGTTCAGAGGCCATCATTCCGCCAAAAGAAACCGCAGAATCATGCGGTTTTCTTTTCTGCGACTGAGCCCGGTCAAGGCCTTTGTTACAGATTTGGACACTACGTGCCGTTGCTACTCGAAGCGGACGGTGGTGCCGGCCAGCATGCGGCGGGCGTAGCGGGCGCCGGCCAGGGTCGCCGCCGCCACCAGCACCAGGCAGGCCCCCAGCACCAGCCAGTAGCCGAGGCTCGGCCAGCTGATGCGGCGACCCGACACGCCGCCGACGAGCGACCAGGCGGTCAACCAGCCCAGGCCGACGCTCATGACCAGGGCCGTGGCCGCCGGCACCACCGTCTCGTAGGAGACCATGGAGCGCAGTGTCCCCGCAGGCATGCCGACCAGGCGCAGCAGGCCCAGGACGCGCCTGCGCCCCAGCAGCGCCGCCACCGTCGAGACTCCGAGCGACACCGCGGAGATGCCGGCGGCGATGAGGATGCCGATGTAGCCGAGGCGGGCGAACTGGTTCTCCATGGCCGAGGCCTGGATGCTCTGGACGGAGCCGGGGGAGGTGGGTGAGCTTCCCAGTACCAGGTCGGAGGTGAGCAGCGCGGTCCGGGCTCGCTCAACGGCCCCGGAGCTGGCCGGGTCGGTGCCCACGAGGATGACGGGAACCCCCTGAGCGCGGACGGTGCCTGCCTCGGCGGCGCTGACCGCTACCGGTGAGGCGGCCACGTTCTCGTACAGCCAGCGGGTGCTGATGCTCACCGCGCCGTCGGGTGCCTCGACGTGCGGCGCCCCGAGAGCCTCGGCCTTGTCGGCCTCGAGGACGACCTGCGCCTCCCGCCCGGGGTCGCCACTGATCCGTCCTACCGCGACCGTCGTCACCCCGGGGACGGCGGCGATCCGCTCAACGGCCCGCCCCAGGGTCTCCTCGTCGCCGCCGGCCAGCACCGCCGTGAGCGTCGTGGGGCTCAGGCGCCCACCGCCCTGCGTGACGTCACGGGTCCCCGCGGCCACCGTGATGGCCACGGCGAACACCGTCATGGCGTAGACGGCGACGACGACGCCCGCCACCGCTCTGAAGACCGCCCGCGGATGCTGGGCGATCCGGTTGAAGCCGATGACCTGAGCCGCCGAGCGGGCCAGGGCCCGGCCGCCTCGCGCCACCCACCAGGTCAGGAGCGGCCCGGCCCACAGCAGCCCCAGCATCGTGCACAGGAAGGACACGGGCAGCAGGTAGATGGTGAGCGAGGAGTCCTGACGCGCCACCGTCGGAGTACTCACCAGCCCCACCATTCCCAGGACCACGGGTGCCAGCGAGATGAGGCGGGGCCGGCGCTCGGTGCGCTCCCGGGACCCGCCCAGCGGGCCGAGGTCGGCCCGCCGCGTTCGCCACCAGGCCACGGCCGCCGCCCCCGCCGTGGTCATGCCGACGGCGAGAACCGCGTTGACCGGCGAGCGCAGCAGGTCGGAGTAGTAGAAGCGGCTGGAGCCCAGCGTGATCTGCGCGGCCACGGGAATCATGGCCAGGTAGAGCGCCACGCCGGCCAGGGCGCCGACCAAGGTGGTGGCCCCGATCTCGAGGGCTGCGGTGCGGGCCACCTGCTGGGGCGTGGCCCCGATGAGCCGCAGCGTCGCGAAGCGCTCCGCCCGCTGCGCCGCCCCCAGGTCGGTGACGATCCCGACGAGCAGCAGCGCGGGGACGAGCACCGCGATGGCGCCGATGAGCATGGCGATCCGGTAGGCCTCGTTCTCGTAGGGAACACCCGTGAACGCGGTGACCACCTGGGGAGGAATGTGGGACTGCGAGGCCGCCACGGTCCCCAGGTCCGTCCCGACGACGGCCACCAGCGAGTCCGGGCCCTCGACAGCGTCGGGGGAGAGGATGCCCACCTGCTTCCCGTAGCGGTCGCCGAGCTGGTCGGCCGGAAGGGAGACGATGCGCCTGGCCAGGGCGGGGGAGGCGAGGTACTCGCCCGGCCTCGGGACGACGTCGGAGCCGGGGATCGTCACCGAGGTCGCCCCCGACTCGGGCAGGGCCACCTGCAGGAGCGTGATCGTCTCGTCGCCCACCGTGTCGAGGCCGCTGGCGACGGCCAGCTCGTTGTCGGCCAGGACGTGGTCGGGCTGGAGGTCCTGATGGGTCGGCTGCTGCCAGCCGGACAGGAGGGCGGAGTCTGCCCAGCTGGAGCGCAGGCTGCGCTCGGGGAAGGCCTGGGCGGCGGCCAGCAGCATGAGGAACAGGGCCACCCCCACCATGACCCCGGCGACGATCCCGGCCAGGCGGCGCCGGGCTGAGCTGTCGTTGGCGACGAGCAGCCGGGTCAGGGCGATGCGGCTCATGACCGTTCCTCCGGCCTCTCCGGTGCGCGCTGCGCGGGCCGTGCCGACTGGATGGCCCCGGCGCCGATACGGCCGTCGCGCACGGTGACCTCCCGGTCGGCGTAGGCGGCCACGCGCGCGTCGTGAGTGATGATGACCAGGCCGGCGCCGCGCGAGCGCACCGATTCCAGCAGCACCTCCATGGTCCGCTCGGCGGCCAGGGAGTCCAGGGATCCGGTGGGCTCGTCGGCGAAGAGGAGGCGCGGGTTGGTCACCAGCGCCCGCGCGACGGCGGCCCGCTGGGCCTGCCCGCCCGAGAGCTGGCCGGGCCGCTTGTCCAGGTGCTCGCTCAGCCCCAGCTCTCCCAGCGCCTCGCGGGCCCGGGCCAGCGCCCTCCGGCGCGGGGCCCCGGCCAGCAGCAGGGGGATGGTGACGTTGTCCAGGGCGGTCAGGTCCGGCAGGAGCTGGCCGAACTGGAAGACGAAGCCGAACTCGCTCAGGCGCAGGCGACTGCGGGCGGCCTCGTCGAGGGCCGCGATGTCCACCGAGGCATCCACTGAGACATCCGCAGTGGTGTCCGCGGCCGTGTCCTCGGCGGGGTCCGTCGCGCCGCCCCGGGACGCTCCGGCGCCGTAGTAGCTGACGCTGCCGGCGTCGGGCACGAGGACCCCGGCCATGACGTGCAGGAGCGTGGACTTGCCCGAGCCCGACGGGCCGGTGACGGCCAGGACCTCGCCGGACAGGAGGTCCAGGTCGACGCCGCGCAGCGCGCGGGTCTGCCCGAAGCTCATCTCCAGTCCTCGGGCGCGCATGATGACCTCGCCCGGGCGCCGCGCCGTCTGGGGCCGGGACTCAAGGCCGACGCCGGCACCGACACCGACGCCGGCGTCCGTGCGGGTGCCGCAGGCCGCGTGGGCGGTGGTGCTCATGAGCGCACCTCCGCCCTCAGCTCGCTCAGGCGGGCCGCGGTGGTCTCCATCCAGCGCAGGTCGGCCTCGATGTGGAACAGGGCGTGGTCGGCCAGCAGCACCGTGCGCAGGTCGCCGTCCTGCTTGAGGCGGGTCAGCTCGCGCATGCGCGCCATGTGCTCGGCGCGCTGGAGGTCGAGGAGCCGACCGGCGTCGTCGTCGAGCATGAGGGCGATGACGGTCTTGGCGAAGATGTCCGCCTGGACGTCGCCGGCGGGGGTGACGGGGGTCAGGAGCCACTGCTCGACGGCGTCCCGACCGGCGTCGGTGACCTCGTAGCGCTTGCGCTCCGGGCCGGCGCCCGCCTCGGCCTCGACCTGGGTGATGAGCCCGTCACGCACCAGGCGGGCGAGCGTGGCGTAGACCTGCCCGTAGGCCAGCGGCCTGGAGGCGGCGAACCAGTGGTCCCAGGAGCGCTTGAGGTCGTAGCCGTGCCCCGGGCCCGCGCTGAGCAGGCCCAGAAGAGTGAGTCGTGATTCCATGCTCGCGACTATACGCTGAGTGTATACACTCGCGGCATACTCCGTGAGGAGGAGATCGCCTCCTGCTGCTCGGGCGGGTGAGAGCCTCGATCCGAGGCGGCGCGGGAGGTGCACGGACATCGTCTCAGCTATCAAAATGACGGGTCGGACCATGTTTGACAGGCCCCGGACGCACCTTTAGGTTAGGCGTGCCTTTGTTGTGGGGAGCGGGGGGAGGCCTGATGTCGGAGGAGGACATCGGCAGCGGTGCTCGCCCCTCTTGCACCCGCGCGACGCCACCCGGAGCGGGTGGACAGACGGCCGGCACCCGCCCCGGTCCCGGCCCTCGCCCTGGGCGCCCGCTCATCCTCCTGGCCGCCGCCGCGCTGCTGGCCGCGAGCATCCTGGCCTCCCTGCTCATCGGCTCCTCGAAGATCCCCGCCGACCAGGTCGTCCACTACCTGCTCCACCCGGACGCCTCCAACGTCAGCTACAACATCAACGTCCTGCGCGTCCAGCGCACCCTCATCGGCCTGCTCGTTGGAGCGGCCCTGGCAGTGGCCGGCGCGGTCATGCAGGCCGTCACCCGCAACCCCCTGGCCGAGCCCGGCCTGCTCGGCGTCAACGCCGGCGCCTCACTGGGCATCGTCCTGGGGACCGCCGCGCTCGGCGTGCTCCCGGTGCCCGGCCAGCTGGCCCTGGCGGCCGGCGGCGCCCTGGCGGCTACCGCGCTCGTCCAGGTCATCGGCATGATCGGCAGCGCCGTGGGTGGAGCGGGCGGCGGCTCGCCGGTGCGCCTGGTCCTCATCGGCGTGGCCTTCTCGGCCTTCGCCGAGGCGGTCATCCGCGGCGTCGTGCTGACGATGCCGAACCTGTTCCGCACCTTCATCGACTGGGAGGTCGGCTCCCTGACCCGCGCCGACATCCCCCTGCCGGCCATGGCGGCCCTCGTGCTCCTGGGGATCGGCGCGGCCCTCCTCCTGGCCGGCGCCCTGGACAACATCGCCCTGGGCGACGACGTCGCGGCCGCCCTGGGCACCCGGGTCGGCCTCGTGCGGGCGGCGAGCCTGGCGGTCATCACCGTCCTGTGTGCCACCGCCACCACGGTGGCCGGCCCCATCGGCTTCGTCGGACTCATGGCGCCCCTGACGGCCTCCTGGCTCATGGGACCCCACCGGGGCTGGATCGTGGCGCTGTGCGCGCTGGTGGGGCCCGCCGTCGTCCTGGCCGCCGACGTCCTGGGCCGCGTCCTGGCCCGCCCCGGAGAGATGCAGGTCGGCCTGCTGACAGCCTTCGTCGGCTCACCCGTCCTGCTGCTCATGGTCCTGCGGATGAAGGACCGAGCCTCATGAGGGCCGGCGAGCCGCACCGCGCACTGGCACCGACGCGCCCGCCCGTCGCCGCAGGCCCGCGCCGCCGCCTCCACGTGGGCACCGACGCCGGGCGGTTGTGGATCGTCGTCGGCCGCTGGTCGGTGCTCATCAGGCCGCGCCACGTCGTCATCGGCCTCGTCCTGCTGGCGCTCAGCCTCGCGGTGGCCGTCGCCGCCCTGCGTCTGGGGAGGTTCACCGTCTCCACCCAGGAGGTCATCGACGCCCTCCGAGGGCAGGGGCGCCGGATCGTCCAGATCGTCGTCGTCATGTGGAAGCTGCCCCGGATCCTGCTGGGGCTCGTAGCGGGCCTGGCCCTGGGCGTGGCCGGCGCCGTCTTCCAGACCATCACCCGCAACCCCCTGGGCTCGCCCGACCTCATCGGCTTCAGCACCGGCGCGCAGACCGGGATCCTGGTCAGCGTCCTGCTCCTGCCCGGCGGCATGCTGTCCACCTCCCTGGCCTCCTTCATCGGCGGCGCCGCCGTGGGGACGGTGACCTACCTCGTCTCCCTGCGCGGTGGATTCACCGGGCTGCGCTTCATCCTGGTGGGCATCGCCATCAGCTCGATGCTCGTGTCGGTCAACCGCTGGCTCCTGGTGCGGGTCGACGACGATCAGGGCCTGGGCGCCCTCAAGGCCATCACCGGCACCCTCGGGGCGGCCCGGTGGCCGGTGGTCACCCCGACCTGCCTGGCCATCGCGGTCGCCGTGACCCTCACCCTGCTGGCCGGCAGGCACCTGCAGGTCCTGTCCCTGGGCGAGCAGGTGTCCACGATCCTGGGCAGCCCCACCCGCCGCGTCAGCGCCGTCCTCATCCTGCTGGGCACGGTGCTGGTGGCGGTGGTGACGATGGCGGCCGGCCCCATCGGCTTCGTGGCCCTCGTCGCGCCCCACCTCGCCCGGCTCCTCACCGGCTCCCCGCAGCCCCCGCTGCTGGTGAGCGGCCTGACCGGGAGCCTCCTGCTGGTGGGCGCCGACCTGCTCAGCCAGCTGGTGCTCGAGTCGATGCCCGTCAGCGTGGTGACCAACGCCGTCGGCGGGCTCTACCTCATGGTGGCGCTGACCGTGGCGGCGCGCGGAAGGAGACCCCTGTGACCGACCTGCCCAGCTCCTCGGAGCTCTCGGACCTGCCCGCCGAGCCGCCCACGGACTCCTCCGTCGCCTCTGGGCCGGCCGCCTCCTCGGCTCGCCTGGCCGCCCGGGGCGCGACCATCGCCTACGAGCGCCACGTCGTCTCCCGCGACCTCGACGTCGACATCCCGGCCGGTGTCTTCACCGCCATCGTGGGCCCCAACGCCTGCGGGAAGTCCACGCTGCTGCGCGCCCTGGCCCGCCTGCACCGGCCCGCCCGCGGCGCGGTCCTGCTCGACGGCGCCGACATCGCCCGCCTGGGCACCAAGGAGGTGGCCCGCCGGGTCGGCCTGCTGCCCCAGAGCGCCGTCGTGCCCAGCGGCATGCTGGTGCGCGACCTCGTGGCCCGCGGCCGCTTCCCCCACCAGGGCCTGTTCCGCCAGTGGTCGCCCCAGGACCGCGACGCCGTCGAGGAGGCCATGGAGATGGTGGGCGTCACCGAGCTGGCCGCCCGTCCCGTCGACGAGCTCAGTGGCGGCCAGCGCCAGCGGGTGTGGATCGCCCTGGCCCTGGCCCAGGGCACCGAGACGATCCTCCTGGATGAGCCCACCACCTTCCTCGACCTGGCCCACCAGGTCGACATCCTCCAGCTGTGCCGCCGCCTCAACGCCGACGGGCGCACGGTGGTGGCCGTCCTGCACGACCTCAACCAGGCCGCACGCTGCGCCGAGCACATGATCGTCATGCATGCCGGCCGGGTGCGCGTCACCGGCTCCCCGCGCCGGATCCTCACCGAGGACCTCATCGAGGAGGTCTTCGGCCTGGAGGCCGTCATCGCCCCCGACCCGGTGGCCGGCACCCCCATGGTGGTGCCCCGCAACCTGGGCGCGGCCGCGCAGGCGGGCTCCGGCCCGGACTCCGTGCCCGCCGCCCCCGCTCCACAGTCCACTGCCGAGCCCGCCTCGGCAGGTATCAGCCCGACTGCTCGCTCCCAGCAGGACGGACAAGAAAGGAACACCGACAGATGAACGCATCCACGCGGCGCGCCCGCCGCTTGAGACAGGGCCTCGTCGCCGTCGTCGCCATGGTGCTGAGTACCGGACTGGCGGCCTGCGGCTCCTCCGACTCGACCTCCACCTCAACCGCCGCAGCCTCAGCAGGGGCCTCCGGCGCCGCGTCGTCGGCCGCCTCCCCGCAGGCCACCTGGCCGGTCACCATCAAGGGTGACGACGGCGTCGACGTCGAGATCAAGGCCGAGCCCAAGAGCATCGTGTCCACCTCCGTGACGCTCACCGGCTCGCTCCTGGCCATCGATGCCCCGGTGGTCGCCTCGACCCCCGCCAAGAAGAAGGATGACAAGACCGACGACAACGGCTTCTTCGTCCAGTGGTCCAAGCAGGCCACTGACAAGGGTGTCAAGGCCATCGACGGTACGGAGGACAACCTTGCCCAGACCGTGGCCGGCGACAACCCCGACCTCATCATCGTCGCCAAGACGGGCCAGGACTCGGCCGTCAAGGTCGTCGACAGCCTGCGCCAGCTCGAGGTGCCGGTCCTCGTCATCGACTACGGCTCGCACTCCTGGCAGGACGTGACCAAGACCCTGGGCCAGGCCACCGGCCGCCAGGCCAAGGCCGACTCCGTCATCCAGGACTACAACACCAAGGCGGAGAAGGCCAAGAGCGCCATCTCGGTCCCGCAGGGGTCGACGTCGGTCTTCACCGTCCCGGGCGACGGCACCAAGGGCGCCAACGCCTTCACTGAGGAGGCCCCGCAGGTCCAGCTCCTCAAGGACCTGGGCTTCACCATCGCCGCCGTCCCCGACTCCGTCAAGGGCGACCAGTCCATGGGTGAGCGCAAGGACATCGTCCAGCTCTCGCCTGAGAACGTCCAGGCCGGGCTGACCGGCGACAACTGGGTGGTCATCGCCGCTGACGAGACCGCCAAGACCGCCGTCACCAGCAACGAGACCTTCAGCTCGGCCGCCCCGGTGACCGGCGGCAAGGTGCAGTACATGCCGCCCTCGTCCTTCCGGCTGGACTACTACTCGGCCCTCGAGATGCTCGACGCCGTCCAGAAGGCCTACCCCAAGGCCTCCTGACCTCGCCTGATCCGACCAGCGACGGGGGTGCCCCGGGCCAGCCGCCCGGGGCACCCCCTTTTTCCCGTTAGCCCATCGGCGGCCGGGGCTCGCGGTCGTACCTTACGGGTCGAGGTCGGAGGGGTAGAGGGTACGAACGCGAGACCTACCCTACGAAGGCGCGGCTGGAACGGCGGTCTTGGCGGCTAGTCCTGCGAGGTCACCCCGACGTCGGCCATCTGCCGCTCCGTCCAGGGGGCGACGACGAACAGGATGACGGCCACGGCGACCGTCACTGCGCCCAGTCCGTAGTAGTAGGTGGAGTTCGCGACGTTCTCCGTCTGGGCGATGATGAAGCCGGCGAGCCCCTGACCGGTCGCGGTCGTCAGCAGCCACAGGCTCATCGTCTGGGAGGCGAAGTTCTTGGGCGCCAGCGCCGACGTCGTCGCCAGCCCCACCGGGGACAGGAAGAGCTCACTGACGGTCTGGATGATGAACACCACGGCCAGGAACCACCAGGGGGCCAGGTCCTGCCCGCCCGGCCAGGCCTGGAAACCGTAGCCCAGGATGAAGGCCGATGAGCCGATGATGAGCACCGAGATCGCGAACTTCATGATGGTCGAGGGGAACCTGCCGGCCCGGCGGGTGAACAGCCACCCGATGAACGGGGCCAGGATGACGATCGTGGCCGGGTTGATGGACTGGTAGGTCTCAGGATTGATGACCCAGCCCAGCAGGGGGATGCGGCCGTCCGTGTTGGCCTTGGCGAAGGTGGCCATCTTGCCTGCTGCCTGCTCGGAGATCATGAAGAAGAGCACCGCCCCGATCCACAGGGGGATGTAGGCGCGCAGGTGGGTGCGCTCGCGGGCAGTGACCTTCGGGGAGCGGAACATGAGCGTGAAGTAGCCCAGCGCCGCGCCCGCCGGGATGATGAGCATGGTGGTGGAGATGGCGTCCAGCAGGCTGCCGGTCAGGCTGCTCAGGACGGCTACGAGCGCGGCCGTGCCCGCCAGGGTCGCCACCGACACCATGAGGAGACGTTGGCGCTCCTCGGGGCGGATGGGGTTGGGGACGGTGAAGGCGAAGGCCGAGAGCTTGTGGCGCCCGTAGACGAAGGCCGCCAGGGCCACCGCCATGCCGACGGCGGCCGAGGAGAACCCGGCGTGGTAGCCGTAGTGCTCGCGCAGCCAGCCCGTCACCAGCGGGGAGGCCAGGGACCCGAGGTTCACCGACATGTAGAACAGTTGGAAGCCGGCATCACGTCGGGGATCGTCGTCATCGTAGAGGCCCCCGACGATCGTGGACAGGTTCGGCTTGATGAAGCCGGTGCCCACGGCCACCAGCACGATCCCCAGCCAGGACAGGGCGGTTACAGGGATCGACAGGCAGATGTGGCCGGCCATGATGACCACCCCGCCGTAGAGGGTGGACAGCCACGGCCCGATGATGCGGTCGGCGAAGATGCCGCCGGGGATCGCCAGCAGGTAGACGGCCGCGCTGTAGGAGGCGAGGATGACCTGCCCGGAGTTGTCGCTCAGGCCCAGGCCGCCGTTGGCCACCGTGTCGGTGATGAAGTACAGCAGGATGGCGCGCATCCCGTAGTAGGAGAAGCGCTCCCACATCTCCACGTTGAGCATCCACGGCAGCCCCCGGGGGTGACCGAACAGTCCGCGATCCTCCTTCGACGGCGTCATGCGCAAGGTGTCGGGCCGCCACCGGCTGGAGATCATCCGGCTGGTTTCGAGATCGTCCTCGACGGGAGTCGGGGTCGTTGGCATAAGACTCTCCCTTCCTGTGGTCGGGTGAGACGTGCAACCGGACCGTCACTGTCCGGCACGAACCACAGGTACCCGTGAACCCTACCCCGACCGTGCGGTCGGTCGGGGGAGAATGTCGGAGGACAACGCGGGAGGATCTCGTGGCGCCTACTCGGCGGTTGCCGCCTCGACGTCGGCCATCTGCCGCTGCGTCCACGGGGCGACGGCGAACAGGACCAGGGCCATCAGCAGCGTGGCCACGCCCAGGCCGTAGTAGTACGTGGAGTCGGAGATGTCCTCGGTCTGGGCGATGATGAACCCGGCGACGCCCTGCCCGGCGGCGACGCTGAGCCACCACAGCCCCATCGCCTGGGAGGCGAAGCTCTTGGGGGCCAGGGTCGTCGTCGTGGCCAGGCCGACCGGGGTCAGGAAGAGCTCGGCCACGGTCTGGATGACGTAGACCAGCGCGAGGAACCACCAGGGGGACAGGTGCTGCCCGCCCGGCCAGATCTGGAAGCCGTAACCCAGCATGAGCGCCGAGAGCCCGACGATGAGCACCGCGATGACGAACTTCATGATGGTCGAGGGGAACCTGCCGGCCCGGCGGGTGAAGAGCATGCCGATCAGCGGGGCCAGGAGCACGATCGCGGCGGGGTTGACGGACTGGTAGGCCTCGGCGGTGGTCGACCAGTCGAAAAGGGGCAGCCGCAGGTCCGTGTTGGACTCGGCGAAGGTCGCCATCTTGCCAGCTGCCTGCTCGGTGATCATGAAGAACAGGACCGCGCCGATCCACAGGGGGATGTAGGCGTGCAGGTGAGTGCGCTCGCGGGCGGTCACCTTCGGGGAGCGGAACATGACCACGAAGTAGGTCACTGCGGCGCCCACCGGTACCAGCAGGCCCGCCGTGGCGACGGTGTTCACCAGGCTGCCGGTGACCACCTGGAGGAGCGCCACCAGGACACCAATAGCCGCCAGGACCCCGAGGGAGCCCAGCAGGAGGCGCCGGCGCTCCTCGGGGCGGATGGGGTTGGGGACGGTGAAGGCGAAGGCGGAGAGCTTGTGGCGCCCGTAGACGAAGGCCGCCAGGGCGAAGGCCATGCCGACGGCGGCCGAGGAGAAGCCGGCGTGGTAGCCGTAGTGGTTGCGCAGCCACCCGTCAGCAGGGGTGAGGCGAAGGCGCCGACGTTGATGGACATGTAGAACAGCTGGAAGCCGGCGTCACGGCGGATGTCGTCATCGGTAGAGGCCTCCGACGATCGTCGTCAGGTTCGGCTTGATGAAGCCGGTGCCCACGGCCACCAGGACGATCCCCAGCCAGGAGGTGGCCACCACGGGGATGGACAGGCAGATATGGCCGGCCATGATGACCACCCCGCCGTAGAGGGTGGACAGCCACGGCCCGATGATGCGGTCGGCGAAGATGCCGCCGGGGATCGCCAGCAGGTAGACGGCCGCCGTAGGAGGCGAGGATGACCTGCCCGGAGTTGTCGCTCAGGCCCAGGCCGCCGTTGGCCACGGTGTCGGTGATGAAGTACAGCAGGATGGCGCGCATCCCGTAGTAGGAGAAGCGCTCCCACATCTCCACGTTGAGCATCCACGGCAGGCCCTTGGGGTGGCCGAAGAGCCCACGGTCCTGTCTCGACGGCGTGGTGCGCAGGGCGGCGGGCCGCCACCGGCTGGAGATAAGACGCCCCGGCTGGGCGTCCTCGTCCGCAAGGTCGTCCGCAAGGTCGTCGACCGTTGCTGCTGGGCCTGAGATGGGGCCTGGCGTGGACTGTGCCATGGCGCTGTCCCTTCCTATGAGCGGTGGCGGTGCGCGCCGACCGCGGTGATCCGATCCAGGGCGCCGGGTGGTCCATGGTGCGCGGAGTGCGGGAGGAGGTCCAGACCTGTCGCCGACAAGATATGTGGTTTTGCCGCGACGATAGCGGGCAGTCTGTTTCCGGCATGCTTCCGGCGCAGAGTGCCGGTGACCCCGGGCAGACAGCTTCGGGGCTGTCTGCCCGGGGCCACCGGGTGCCGCCCGAGGGCGGCCGCAGGGATTCCTCCGCACGGCGGAGGGCAGGGGGAGGGCTGGTCAGGACCGGCTGATACAGGCGGGTCCGGACTGATCGCTCCGGCCGGACTCAGCGGGCGACGACGTCGGCGGCCGCCTTGACCTGCGGACGCACCGGGGTCAGGCGGGTCAGCTGGGTGACGTGACGCGGCTCGAGCTCGTCCAGGCTGGAGACGCCCAGGAGCTTCATGGTGCGGATGACCTCGTCGGAGAGGATCTCGATCATGCGGTCCACGCCCTCGCGGCCGCCGGCCATGAGCCCGTAGAGGTAGGCGCGGCCCACGAGCCCGAACTTGGCGCCCAGGGCGATGGCGGCCACGATGTCGGCGCCGTTCATGATGCCGGTGTCGACCATGATCGTGGCGTCCTTGCCGACCTCGCGAACCACCTCGGGCAGGAGACGGAAGGGGACGGGGGCGCGGTCGAGCTGGCGCCCGCCGTGGTTGGACAGCAGAACGCCGTCGACGCCCAGGTCGATGAGGCGCTTGGAGTCCTCGACGGTCTGAACGCCCTTGATGACGATCTTGCCGGGCCATATGGAGCGGATGACCTGAAGGTCCTCGTCGCTGATGGTGGGGTCCATGGCGTTGTCGAGCAGCTCGCCCACCGTGCCGCCGGTGGACTTCAGGGAGGCGAACTCCAGCTTGGGGGTGGTCAGGAAGTCGAACCACCACCAGGGGCGGGGGATCGCGTCGATGACGGTGCCGGCGGTGATCTGCGGCGGGATGGAGAAGCCGTTGCGCTTGTCGCGCAGGCGGGCCCCGGCCACGGGGGTGTCGACGGTGAACATGAGGGTGTCGAAGCCGGCGGCCGCGGCGCGCTCGACCAGCCCGTAGGAGATCTCGCGCTTGCGCATGACGTAGAGCTGGAACCAGTTGCGCCCGCGGGGGTTGGCGGCCTTGACGTCCTCGATGGAGGTGGTGCCCAGGGTGGACAGGGTGAAGGGGATGCCGGCGGCGCCCGCGGCCCCGGCCCCGGCGATCTCGCCCTCGGTCTGCATGAGGCGGGTGAAGCCGGTGGGGGCGATGCCGAAGGGCATGGCGGAGGGGCCGCCGAGGATCTCGCAGGAGGTGTCGACGTCGACGGCGGGGTGAAGGATGTCGGGGTGGAACTCGATGTCGCGGAAGGCCTGGCGGGCGCGGCGCAGCGACACCTCGCCCTCGGCGGCGCCGTCGGTGTAGTCGAAGGCCGCGGCCGGGGTGCGCCGCTTGGCGATCTTGCGCAGGTCCCAGGTGGTCAGCGCGGCCTCGAGGCGTCGGCGCTTGGGGTTGAGCTCGGGCGTCTTGAAGTGCAGCAGCTCGAAGATCTCGCTCGGGTTGGGAAGCTGACGCTTGACCATAGGAACCTCATCAGTGAGTCGGATTCTGGACGCTCCGCGGTGCGGAGCGCTCGTGAGCACGGCCGGCCTCCATGGCTCAGCCCTGAGGCCCACGAACCACCTCATGCTATGGGACAAAGGTCACCAAAGCAAGGTAAGCCTTAGCAATCCCTGCAATGACGGGGAATGGTCGGTTTGCCTGCAGGGGACCCGGCCGAGTAGGGCCGCCGCCTTCGCCTTTTTCTATTCGGCCGCCGGGGACGGTGATGAGACCGTCAGAACCGTCTTGCCGACCGACCTCCGCCCCAGCAGCTCGCGCACGGCCTGTCGGTACTCGCCCCAGGGGCGCGTCCGCCCGACATTGGCCTCGAGCTCGTCGGCCGCCACCATTGCCAGCAGCCGCGACAGCGCCCGCCCGCTGACATCGGTGCACACGAAGGCGTCGATCCGGGCCCCCGGAGCGCGACGCCTCATGGCCTCGACATCGATGAGAGACGCCTGGCCGGAGGCGTGGCCCACGTTGAGGATGAGCGCGCTGGGCGCCACCACCCGGCAGGCGGCCGCGAGCGCCTCCCCGCCGACCGTGTCGATCACCCCGTCAAAGCCGACGCCGCTCGTCCCGGCCTCCGCAGTCCCTGCGGCACCCGCATCCTCGGCGGCCTCCACGGAGCCGACAGCCCGGTCGGCTCCGAGTCTCCTGGCGTGCTCCTGACGTTCGACCGAGCGGGCAACGGCCGTCACCGCCGCTCCGGCGCGCTTGGCCAGCTGGACGGCGTAGCCTCCGACCCCTCCTGCCGCCCCGGTGACCAGGACGCTCCTGCCGGCCAGCCCGTCCAGTGCGGCCTCAAGCGTGTCCACTGCCTGCAGGGCCGTCAACCCGGCCCCGGGCAGGGCGGCGGCGTCGGTATCACTGACGGCCGGCGGAACCTCTGCGAGGCTGTCGCAGGGAACCACGGACCGCTCGGCCCAGGTGCCGTGAGGGCTGGTGAAGGCCACCCGGGTCTGGGTGGGCAGGCGTCCGCTCGGGTCGTGACGCAGGAGGCCGACCCCGTCGGCGCCCAGGACGGTGCCCGGCCGGGCCAGCTCCCCGTAGGCCAGGCTCCCGAAGTTCAGGCTCACCGCCACGACTTCCACGACGGCCTCGTCGGGCCCCGGCCGCGGAGCGGGCACCTCCCGCATCTCCATGCTGATCTCCGTGCCGGGCCCGGCCTGGGCGGCGCCGTCGTGACTGCTGGTGGCGCTGGCGCCGGTACGCACGATGGCCCGCATACCTGTCCTTTCCCGAGAAGTTCTGAGAGGCCCGGCCCTCATGGGAGCCGGGGCCTGGTCGCACCGCAGGGTCTGCGAGCCCGCCTAAGCCTGCCGGGAACCGCCGGCCAGGGCCCGCAGGCGCGCTCGGGCGCCCTCGCGGCGCAGGGCGCCCAGCTCCTCGACGAAGGTCCGCCGGAAGCGTTCATCGGTGGCCAGGTCCCCGAAGACGCCCTCGTGGGAGATGAAGGCTGTGTCGTGGCCGGCTCTCTGCGCGGCCGCCAGGGGCAGCAGCTCGTCGGCCAGCGGGTCGTCGATGACGATCTCCTCGCATCTCTCATCGACTCCCTCCTCGCCCAGCGCCCAGGCGGCCACCATCGCCGTCCCCAGGTGGATCGGCCCGCCGGCGGTCAGGTTGTCGCGCACCGTGCCCAGGACGAACTTCGGCATCCGGCTGGAGGCGTCCTGCGCCAGGCGGAAGAGCGTGTCGGCGATCGCCTCGTTGGTGAAGCGGCGGAAGAGCGTGTCCACGTAGTCGTCCAGGTCGATCCCGGGCACCGAGCGCAGCGTGGCCCGGGCCTCGCGCTCCAGGTAGGCCCGCACCCAGGCGGCGATGTCCGGGTCAGCGGCGGCCTCGTGGGCGTACTCGATCCCCAGCAGGCGCCCCCAGTGGGCCAGCCCCTGGTGGGAGGCGTTGAGCAGGCGCAGCTTCATGAGCTCGTAGGGCACGACGTCGTCGACCATCTGCACCCCGACCTCCTCCCACGGGGGCCGGCCGGCGGGGAAGTCGTCCTCAAGCACCCACTGGGTGAAGGGCTCGCAGACCACCGGCCAGGCGTCCTGGATGCCGAGTCTGCGCTGAAGGTCCGCGATGTCCGACGACGTGGTCTGCGGGGTGATCCGGTCGACCATGCAGCTGGGGAAGGCGACGTTGGCGTCGATCCAGTCGGCCAGTTCCGGGTCACTCATCGCGGCCTGCGAGACGACCGCCGTGCGCGCCACCGTCCCGTTGCCGGGCAGGTTGTCGCAGCTCATCACCGTGAACGGCTCGGTCCCCGCCTCCCGACGACGTCGCAGCGCCTCGACGATGTAGCCGAAGGCCGTCGTCGGCTCGCCCGGGTGCTCGGCGTCGTGGATGGCGCCGGGACTGGAGGTGCGGAACTCGCCGGTGGCGTCGTCGACGTTGTAACCGCCCTCGGTGACCGTCAGAGAGACGATCCGCGTGGTCGGCGCGCTCATGAGGGCCAGGACCGTCTCGGGGTCGTCGGGGGCGAAGAGGTAGTCGTGGATCGAGCCGATGACCGCCGGGTCCCGCAGCCCGCCGGGGTGCTTGAGCAGCAGGGTGTAGAGGTGGTCCTGGCTCTCCAGGGCGTCGCGCATCCACGCGTCCCCGGGCAGCAGTCCGACGCCGCAGATCCCCCAGTCCAGGCATCCTCCTTCCGGGGTTGCGGCCTGGCTCCGCCGGCGCATGAGTCGGTCGAGGTAGGCGGCCTGGTGGGCACGGTGGAAGCCGCCCACACCGATGTGGACGATCCCGGTGGTCATGGCGGAGCGGTCGTAGTCGGGGGCCAGCTGGGACTCAGTCAAGGAGGCGTTCATGAGTGTTCCTTTCTGCTGTCATAGCAAGTGAACAACGCGAAGGTGGGAAAGGAACGAGCGCGAGCACCAGGGGGCGTGCATCGGTGCGGCCCGCGCCCCTCCTGCAGGCATCGCAACTCCCGCCGAGGCGGACAAGAGTCCGCGTCACCCGACCGGTGTGCGATCGGGTGACGCGGACCGTGACTGCGCTTGACGAACCTCAGTGAGGGAGCCTCAGTGGGCGATGACGACGCGCAGGTTGCGCGGGCCGTGGACGCCGTTGACGCGCACCAGCTCGATGTCGCTGGTGGCCGAGCCGCCGGCGATCCAGGTCATCGGGCGCGTGGGGTGCTCGCCCAGGACGTCAACGGCCTGCGGCACCGTCGGCACGATCGACTCGCGCTCCAGGACCACGACGTGCTTGTCCGGCACCAGGGAGATGGCCCGGCGGCCCTGGTCGGGCTCGCCGTCGAGGATGATCGTCCCCGAGATCGAGATGCCCACGCGCGAGCAGGTCACCACGGCGTCGATCTCGTTGAGGTCGAGGGTGGCGATCGCCTCTTTACGGGAGTCCTCCACCACGGTGCGACCGCCGCGGGCGGCCGCCTCCTTGTAGGCCTCGGGCAGGCCGTCGGGCACGACGACGGTGCGCGCCTCGCCGAGCATCTCGTCGATGGCGTCCAGGATCGCCGCGTCCTTAGGGGCGACGATGACGCCGGCCGAGTAGTCCTCGAGCTTCTCGATCATCTCGTCGACCACGGGCTTGGAGCCCGGAGGGTTCTGACCGGAGCGGATGTAGTTGCGGGGAATGGGCCCCACCGGCCGGGTCTGGGACCGCGAGATCGCGTCGCGGGCGCGGGCCAGGATCGCTGACTTGGCGTCCATCACAGCTCCTCCTCACTGGTTGAGCCGGCCGGGGCCTGGGACGCGGTGCCCGGGGCGATCGGCTCGGGGTTGACGATGGCCGAGCGCGCGTCCAGCGCGGCCGGGGCGGGCTCGCCGTCGGCCGCCGCGCTGCCGGGCACCGGCCCGGTGGCCGCCTCACCGGGAGGCGGCGGGTCGGCCGGGAACCCGTCGCCGGCGTCGTGTCCGCGTCCGGCGGCGGAGCCCGCGGTCCCGCTCACCGGGGTCTGGCCGTCGGGGTGGGTGCGCCGCCACCACTGGCGGAAGGTCTCCGAGGGCGCCACCGGCAGGTCTCGCGCCCCGGTCCACAGGGAGGCTGGGAAGGGCAGGGCCCCGATCCTGCCCTCCTTGCCACCCAGCAGCGCCGAGGCCTTGACCGTCTCCGAGGCCGCCGCCCACAGCGAGCTCTTCGACATCACCGGTGCTGAGACGTTCATCGCCACGTCCCACACGTCGGGCACCGCGCGGCGCTTGACGTCCACCGAGCGGGCCCGCAGGTGGATGAGGATCGTGGGGATGTCGATCTTGACCGGGCACACCTCGCCGCAGGCCCCGCACAGGGAGGAGGCGAAGGGCAGGGTGTGGACCGGGTCGTCGTCGGCCAGTCCCTGGGTGAGCTGAGGAGTGAGGATCGAGCCGATCGGACCAGGGTAGACCGAGCCGTAGGCGTGCCCGCCGGTGTGCTGGTAGACGGGGCAGATGTTCATGCACGACCCGCAGCGGATGCAGGCCAGCGCCTGGCGTCCCACCGGGTCGGCCAGGGTCCTGGTGCGCCCGTTGTCCATGAGCACCAGGTGGAACTCCTGGGGGCCGTCGCCCTCGGTGACACCGGTCCACATGGAGGTGTAGGGGTTCATGCGCTCACCGGTGGCCGAGCGCGGCAGGAGCTGGGAGAAGATCTCCACGTCCTGGAAGCGGGGGACCAGCTTCTCGATCCCCATGAGGGTGATGAGCGTGTCCGGCAGGGTCAGGCACATGCGCCCGTTGCCCTCGGACTCGAAGATCGAGACCGTGCCGGTCTCGGCCACGCCCATGTTCGTGCCGGAGACGGCCACCGAGGCGTGGAGGAACTTGTTGCGCAGGTGGGAGCGGGCCGCGGCCGTGAGCTCCTGGGGGTTGTCGGAGAGCTCGTCGGGGGCGTCGTCCATCCGGTCCAGGAAGATGCCGCGCACCTCCGAGCGGTTGCGGTGGATGGCGGGCACGACGATGTGGGAGGGCATGTCGTCGGCGAGCTGGACGATCATCTCGGCCAGGTCCGTCTCGTGGGCCGTGACGCCCCGGTCGGCCAGGTACTCGTTGAGGTTCGTCTCCTGGGTGGCCATCGACTTGACCTTGACGACGTCGTCGACGCCCTTGGAGGCGATGATGCCGGCGATGATCCGGTTGGCCTCGGCGGCATCGCGCGCCCAGTGGACGATACCGCCGCGCGCGGTCACGTTGGCCTCGAACTGCTCCAGCAGCTCGGGCAGGCGGGAGGCCACCTCGAACTTGACGGCCTCGGCGGCGTCGCGCAGGTCCTGCCAGTCGGGCATCTCGGCCACGCGCTGGGCGCGCTTGGAGCGGATGGTGCGCGTGGCGTGGCCCAGGTTGCGGCGCATCTGGGTGTTGGCCAGCGTCCTGTGGGCGCCCTCGGGGAAGGTGTGGCCCCAGCGCAGTGTGTTCTCGGGCTGCTCGACGTCGGTGCGCCAGCCGCCCGTGCGGGGCATGCCCAGAAATACCTGCGTCATCGTGCCACCGCCTGCGCGTAGCGGGAGGTCTCGGTGTGCTGGACGTACCTGGGGGCGAAGGAGATGTTGCCCTCGAAGGGGGCGTCCTTGGTGGAGGCCAGGATCTCGGCCAGGTGCATGATACGCACCCCGGAGTTGATGCGTGACAGGCCGCCGCCGATGTGCATGAGGCAGGAGTAGTCACCGGCGCACAGGACCTCGGCGCGAGTGGACATCACGTTGCTCATCTTGTCGGCGAGCATCGCCGTGGAGGTCTCGGAGTTCTTCATGGAGAAGGTGCCACCGAAGCCGCAGCAGACCTCGGCCTCGGGCAGCTCGATGAGGGTGAGGGCCTCGACGGCCTTGAGGAGGCGGTAGGGGCGGTCGGCGACCTTGGCGATCCGCAGCGAGTGGCAGGTGGGGTGGTAGGTGACGGTGTGCGGGAAGTAGGCGCCCACGTCCTCGGTGCCCAGGACGTCGATGAGCAGCTCGGTGAGGTCGTAGGTGTGCTCGGCGATCTGCTCGACCCGCCTGGCCAGGGCCGTGTCTCCCACGTGCTCGGCCACGAGGCCCTGCTCGTGGCGGACCGCGCCGGTGCACGAGCCCGAGGGGATGACGATGGCGTCCCACTCGCCGTCGAGCACGGGGGAGAAGGTCTCCACGTGGTTGCGGGTGATCTTGGCGGCCTGCTTGAAGTAGCCGGTGTTGGCGTGCATCTGGCCGCAGCAGACCTGTCCCTCGGGGAAGCAGACCTGGTGGCCGAGGCGCTCCAGGATGGTGACGGTTGCCTGCGCTGCCTGCGGGAACATGGTGTCCGCAAGACAGGTGGCGAAAAGGGCGATTCGCACGATATGCCTCCACGACGTCGTAGGTGACAGTGTCTTCACGAGGGCCGACCCGGACTGCCTGCGTCAGGGTGGGATCTGCTGCGGCCTCGGCTGTGCCTCAGGCTACGGCCCGACGACGCAGGTCATCTGACAACCTCGGGCTCCCGGCAGTCAGCCCCGTTTTCTGGGATGGGTTTTCCGGTGGGATGACGCGGTTCCCGGTGGGGTGGGCCGGACCCGGGAGGGTCATTAGTGCAGGGTGTGGGAGGTAAGTCCCAGGGCCGTATTGCGTCATGGGTCACTGTTGTTATCTGCTTCGAGCCATCAGTCCCGGTCCTTGTGGGCCGCGTCTTGCCCGCCATGGGACTCGACGTCGTCGGAAGGGCTACCCCACCAGGCCCAGGTCGGCTGCGCTGCGCCCGGCGAGGTGGATGCCGAGGATCGCCGCGACCCACAGGAGGGTGACCTTGGCCTCGTACTCCAGCCTGGGTGCGATCCTGGCGAGCCGTGGCAGGAAGTGCTGCCCCAGCGCGTCGGCCAGGGCGAGCAGGACCAGGGCGGGTGAGATCATGACCAGGCAGTACAGGGCAAGGGTGACGATCCGAGCCGGCCACGACGCCGGCGAGGAGGCGATGATCCCGGTCGCCGCGAGGTAAGGGACCATGGTGGCGGCCTCGGTCAGGGACGCTCCCAGCCCCAGGAGGATCATCGCTCCGGTCGAGGCAGGGGCAGGGCGGCTTCCCAAGGAGTCGGATCCGGATTCGGGGTCGGGCTTGGCCGGGTCGGGGCTGAGGATGCCGAAAGCCGCCAGCGCCACGCCGATCACGAGGGTCGCCCACTGGGCTGCCTGGGTCTGGGCCAGGCGCGCCACGGTCGAACCGACGAGCTCGAAGCCGGCGACCAGTGCGATGCCCAGGCCGAGGTACGCCAGGCACACGGTGGACAGGTAGACGGCCATGGGGCCGCGGTCCACGCGGCGACTGCGCACGACGAGCGCGAGTGGGATGACCAGCGTGCCCAGGCTGGTGGAGTCCAGAAGGGCCAGTCCCACGAGTGTCACGGCGTGCTGCATGAGGTACCTCCCCTCTTTTCTTTTGCCAATCGATCGTACAGCAACACTTATACGATCGTACGAGAGATAAGCTGGTGAGGCACCTGGCCGTGGAACGCCCGAGGTGCCGCGGGAGCGACCGCATAGGGTGCTGGCAGGCCGCAGGCAAGGACAGAGGCAAAGGCGGAGACGCAGAGGAGACGCAGAAGGATGGAGGACAGCGCCATGGGCCGGAACACGGGTCGGGAGGCGGATCAGGACGAGGGGCAGGGCAGGGGCCAGCCGTCGGTCTTCGAGGTCCCGATGTCGCCGGCCGTGAGCACGACCGCGGACGCCACCATCGCGATCATCGCCGAGCAGGGCTTCGACCGGGTCAGTGTGCGCAGCGTCGCCGCGCGGCTCGGTGTCGCCCCGGGCACCGTCCAGTACCGGTCGCCGAGTCGACGCGCCCTGCTGACCGAGGCCCTCGTCCGCTCCGTCCAGCGTCAGGCCGAGCGCGTGGCCTCCCACCAGGTCGACCCCGCGAAGCCGGAGAGCCTGCTGAGGGCTCTCGCCGAGCTTCTGCCGATCGGGGCGGTGCAGCGCGAGGACGCCGCCGCCTGGGTCGCCTTCGGGGCTGCCGCCTCCACCAGGCCCTGGCTGGCGGCCCCCTACTGGGAGGCGCTTCAGATCATGCGGGCATGGACCGAGGACGTCCTGGACGGCGCCCGGCAGGCGGGTCTGGTGCGCGATGGCCTGTCGTCCGCCGAGGGGGCCCGCCTGGTGACGGCCCTCGTCAACGGGCTGACCCTCGACCTGCTCAACGCCCCGCCGACGGAGCCGGACGAGGTGGTCGGGCACCTGCGCTCGGGGCTTGGCCTGATCCTGGACGGCCTATGAGGCCCCTCGATGGTCCGCGACGACGTCGCAGCCCGTAGACGCGTCCGCACCCCCGGACCGTGGAGGATCCGGGGGTGCGGACGTGCAGGAAGCCGCAGCCGGGCCGGCCGGGGCGTGCAGGAACTGACGGCGTTCGGCGTCGTCGGCCCCCGCACGGCCGGCTCAGATACCGAGCCCCAGCTGCGAGGCCAGGAGCACGAGCGCCCCCAGCACCACCAGCAGCCCGATGGAGTAGGGGGCCGCCTTCCTGAGGATCTCGGCGTCCGTGCCGGGGGCGTCGACGGCGGTCGAGGCGATCGCCAGGTTCTGCGGGGAGACGATCTTGCCCAGCCCGCCGCCGATCGTGTTGGCGGCCAGCAGGATCCTCGGGTCCAGCCCGGCGCCCTGGGCGGCGGTGGCCTGGAGGTTGGCGAACAGGGCGCCCGCGCTCGTCGCCGAGCCGGCTACGGCGGTGCCCACCCAGCCCAGTACCGGGGACAGGAAGGCGTAGGCCGCACCCGTGGCGGCCAGGGCCGCACCGATCGCGGAGGTCTGCCCGGAGAAGTTCATGACGTAGGCCAGGGCCATGACGGCCGCGATCGTCAGGATCGCCATGCGCAGCGTGTAGCAGGTGGTCGCCAGCGTCTTGAAGCCCTTGCCCACGCTCATCTCGAACTTGCCGGGCACGGAGCGCGCCGCGTAGACGAGGGTAACGATGATGGCGGTCAGGAAGATCCAGGTGCCCGGGTTGGACAGGGTCTGGAGCGTGTAGACGGCGCTCTTGGCGGGCTTGCCGTCAGCGGTCAGCAGCTGGCCGTAGACGCCGGGCCACTGCACCTGCAGGTCGGTGGCCTTGAAGACCTTGTCGAGGTTGACGCCCAGGGTCCACAGCTTGGTCGCCGCGATGATGACGACCACCAGGATGTAGGGCAGCAGGGCCAGCAGGACGCGCTCGCGGTCGGGGGCGTCGTCGGCGGCCACGTGGGAGCGGAACTCCTCGGGCGTCTTGGGCGTCCACACCAGCAGGAAGATGTAGGAGGCCGCCAGCCCCAGCAGGGAGGCCAGCACCGCGGTGAGCTCGTAGGAGATCGAGGGGGTGAAGAAGTGGCCGACGCCGGTGGCCAGCCCCGCCACGATCGCCAGCGGCCACAGCTGCCTCACGCCACGCAGCCCATCGAGGATGAACAGCAGGATGAGTGGGATGAAGGCGCAGAACACCCAGGTCAGGTGACCCATGGCGGTGGCGACCGTCACCGGGTCCTCGCCGCCGAGCTTGCCGGCGGTGGTGGTGGGGATGGCCATGGCACCGAAGCCCACGTTGATGGCGTTGCCGACCATGACGACGACGGCCGCCTTGATCTTGGGCAGGCCCAGGGTCGCCACCATGGCGGCGGCGATCGCCACCGGGGCGCCGAAGCCGGCCAGCCCCTCCAGGAGCCCGCAGAAGGAGAAGGCCACGATGAGGGCCTGGGCGCGCATGTCGCCCTTGCCGATCGCGTTGAACACGGCCCGCAGGTCCGCGGACCTGCCCGAGACGTCGGTGAGGTTGTAGAGCCACACGGCCGCGATGATGATGTAGACGATCGGGACGAGTCCCATGGCCATGCCCTGGGTGGCGCTCATGACCGTCATCCCCACCGGCATGTGGAACAGGGCCACGGCGGTGACGGCCGCAACCGCCAGGGAGATGATCGCGCACCAGTGGGTGGCCACCTTGAACACGCCCATGAGGACGAAGAACACCACCAGCGGCAGCAGGCCCACCGCGGCGGTGAGGTAGACGTTGCCGCCCACGGCGGTGGTCGACGGCGTGAAGGCGGCGGGCAGGCCCGCCAGGGCGGGGGCGAGCGGCGCCGGGTGCGCCGACAGGGCTGACAGGACGGCTGGCGTCATGGCTACTCCACTGTGAGTGCTGATGAAAGTCGGCCAGGTCGCGGACGGGGCCGGGCTGGCAGCCGCGGTGCTGCTTCCTGGATGCTCTTCCTGGGTACTAAGGCCTAACGATCATGCCACGGAGAAGGTGTCTCGTGCACCATGTGCGTCGGTAGATTCCTGCTTTCGCGCAGAATCGTGCGTCAAAGTGACGGGTCGTCTCGCTGGGGGCAACAGGCCCCGACGGTCCAGGGCCCGGTATTGCGGGCCCATGTGTGCACTAAAAACGGGGAAGGACCTGGACCCTGTTGCGAACGCACGCTGAGGCGTCCGCGTGTTCGTAGGGTAGGTCGCGCGGTCGTGCCCTTTACCCCTCGAACGCGCGACCTAAGGTACGACCGCGACGGGTCGTGCCCCCGACCGCCCCGGGGCTCAGCGCCGACGGCCAGGGCGGGGCACGAGGCGGGCCGAGTTGAGGATGAAGGCGGACTCGGAGACGACGTGCACGAGGGCTGCGGCCACGGGCCCCAGCACCCCCAGACCGGCGGCGATCATGCCCGCGACGTCGACCACCACCGTGCCCACGAAGTTCACCATGATGATGCCGCGGGCCCGGCGGGCCACCCGCACGGTCTCGACCAGGTCGGCCGGGTCGGATCCCACGAGCACCACGTCCCCGGCCTCCCGGGCTACGTCCGTGCCGGTGCCCATGGCGATACCGACGTCGGCCGCGCTCAGGGCCGGGGCGTCGTTGACGCCATCGCCCACCATCGCCACGCACTTGCCCGCCTGGCGCAGTGAACGGACGACCTCCTCCTTGTCGGTGGGCAGGAGCCCGGCACGCACCTGGTCCTCGGCCAGGCCGAGCGCGCGGGCCACGCGGCTCGCGGAGGCGGCCGAGTCGCCGGTGAGCATGAGGACCTCCAGCCCCATCTCACCCAGGTCGCGCACGGCGGTGGCCGCCCCCTGGCGCAGCCGGTCGGCCACAGTGATGGTGCCCAGGAGCCGATCGTCCGCCCTGACCTCCACCACGGAGGTGGCCGACGGCGCCTCCGGGTCAGAGGCGTCAGAGGTGCCGGGGCCGATGGTGGCACTGGCGTCGGGCGTGGGGGCCTCCTGGCCTGGCCGGCGCGTCTGATCCTGCCGGCGCCCCACGGTGATCCGCCGTCCGTCGACAAGGGCGCTCACCCCGGCGCCGGGGGAGTAGGCGACGTCGTTGGGCACCGGCACCGTCAGGTCGCGCACGGCGGCCTCGGTGCGGATGGCCCGGCCGATCGGGTGCTCGGAGTTCCACTCCGCCGCGGCCGCCAGGGCCAGGATCTCGACCTCGCCCGCGGGCGGGCCCTCGGCAGGCCCCTCACCGGAGCTCTCACCGGGCTCCTCCGCGGGTCCCGCGGCACTGACGGACACGACCCGGGGCGCACCTACGGTGAGGGTCCCGGTCTTGTCCAGCACCACCGTGTCCACCGCGGAGAGCTGCTCCAGGTGGGTGCCGTCCTTGACGAAGGCCCCACAGCGGGCGGCACGGGCGATCGCCGCGAGAACCGCCAGGGGCGTTCCCGCGGCCACCCCGCAGGCGCCGGCCACGATGATGACCGAGATCGTGGCGCGCACGTCCCGGGTGGCCAGGAAGGTGACGAGGGCCGCCGTCAGCGCCAGGTAGACGATCCGGGCCGCCAGCCGGTCTGCCAGGCGCTGGACCGGCGCGCGTGAGGACTGGGCGTGGCGCACCGCCGCCACGATGCGCCCGTAGGAGGAGTCCTCGCCGACCCGCTCGACCTCAAGCTCCAGGGCGCCGCGCGTAATCGACCCGGCCGGCACCCGGTCGCCGGGCCCGACCTGGACGGGCAGGGACTCCCCGGTGATCCGGGACTGGTCGACATCGGCCCGGCCGGCGCGCACCAGGCCGTCAACGGGCACCCGGCCCCCGGGGCTCAGGGCGATGACCTGCCCCGGGCGCACCTCGTCCAGAGGCGCCTCGGTGGTCTCGGCGGTCTCCGGGTCGGTCACCACCCGTGCGGTCTGCGGCAGGAAGGACATGAGGTCCGTCAGAGCGTCACGACCCCGGTCCATCGACAGGTCCTCCAGGACCTCCGCGCACAGAGCGAAGACGGTCACGGCCAGCGCCGTCACCCACTCACCGATCGCCGCGGCCGCCACGATGGCCAGCAGCATCGACAGCTCCATGCTCATGCGCCGCTCGCGCAGGTCCCCGACCGCCTCGACGAGGATCGGCCAGCAGCCCACCACCAGGGCCACCACCCCGACGCTGCCCACCGCCCAGCCGGAGGCGCCGGCCGCGCTCGCGGCCCAGGCGCCCAGGGCCGCCAGCCCCACCACCGCGATGCGCGCGATGTCGGCCCGCTCGATCCGGTCGATGATCCGCTCGCCCGAGCCGGCTCCGCCGGGACCCCCGGGGCCCGAGGGGTCGTCGGACTCGTCAACGGGCAGCGCCGGCGTCGAGGCGGAGGGGGGCTGCGTGGTCGGGTAAGGGTGGGAGGGCGGATGAGCCGTCATAGGGGACTCCTCGCAACGGGAACGGGACGGGCCCCGCAGCTCAGGCGGGTCCACCCAGGAATCTACCGATCATTCAAGGGGCTCGGCAGTGTATGTCAGGACTAGGTGGGGACCCGGGAACCCTCGCCGTGTCACGATTGGCGACTTTTCATCCCGTTCTCATCCCGGTTCTGAGGGTCACTCCCAGACGGAAATGCGCTGACCTGCGTAGATGTGTGAGAGGTCTTGGCGAGGTGGGCGGGCGCGCGGGGTAAAAGTCGCCGTCTGTGACAGATCGGCGGGGGAAAGGCCGAACCCCAGCCGCCCGGGACGTGGTAAGGCGCGAAACGGCGCCGCCGGCGGACCCGTGGGGAGACGGGATCCGCCGGCGGCGGGGTGCTGCGGGACGGCTGCTACTCGACGACGTCCTCGTCGACCCAGTCCAGGGTGCGCTGAACGGCCTTGTTCCAGTTGCGGAAGAGCCGCTCGCGCTCGGCCTCCTCCATGGCCGGCTCCCAGCGCTTGTCCTCGGCCCAGTTGTCGATGACGTCCTGGGTGCCCGACCAGAAGCCCACCGCGATGCCGGAGGCGTAGGCCGCCCCCAGCGCCGTGGTCTCGGCGACCTTCGGGCGCACAACGGGCACGCCCACCTGGTCGGCCTGGAACTGCATGAGCAGCTCGTCGCGGGTCATGCCGCCGTCGACCTTGAGCTCGGTCAGGGCCTGCCCGGAATCAGCGTTCATGGCCTCGAGGACCTCGCGGGTCTGGAAGGCGGTCGACTCCTCCACGGCCCGAGCGATGTGCGCCTTGTTGACGTAGCGGGTCAGACCCACCAGTGCGCCGCGGGCGTCGGGGCGCCAGTGTGGTGCGAACAGCCCGGAGAAGGCCGGCACGAAGTAGGCCCCGCCGTTGTCCTTGACGCTGGCGGCCAGCGCCTCGATGTCCTTGGAGTCGCTGATGATGCCCAGGTTGTCGCGCAGCCACTGCACCAGTGAGCCGGCCACGGCGATCGAGCCCTCCAGGGCGTAGACGGCCGGCTCGTCCCCGATCTGGTAGCACACGGTGGTCAGCAGGCCGTTCTCGCTGCGCACCGGGGTGGTGCCGGTGTTCATGAGCATGAAGCAGCCGGTGCCGTAGGTGTTCTTGGCCTGGCCCTTCTCGAAGCAGGCCTGGCCGAAGGTGGCCGCCTGCTGGTCTCCCAGGATCCCGCTGATGGGGGTGTCCACCAGCAGGCCGTTCTTGCGGCCGTGGCCGAACACGCCCGAGGAGGGGCGGATCTCGGGGAGCATCGACATGGGGATGCCCATGTCGGCGCAGATCTCCGGGTTCCAGTCCAGGGTGTCGATGTTCATGAGCATCGTGCGCGAGGCGTTGGTGACGTCGGTGGCGTGCACGCCGCCGTTGACGCCGCCGGTGAGGTTCCACAGGGTCCAGGTGTCCATGGTGCCCATGAGGAGGTCGCCGGCCTCGGCGCGCTCGCGGGCGCCCTCGACGTTCTCCAGGACCCAGGTGACCTTGGGGCCGGCGAAGTAGGTGGCCAGGCCCAGGCCCACGCGGTCCTTGTACTTGTCCGGCCCCTCGTCTCCGGCCAGGCGGTCGCAGATCTTCTGGGTGCGGGTGTCCTGCCAGACGATGACGTTGTAGACGGGCTCGCCGGTGTTCTTGTCCCACACGACGGCGCTCTCGCGCTGGTTGGTGATGCCCACCGAGGCGATCTCGTGGCGGTTGACCTGCGCCTTGGCGAGCACCCCGCCGACGACGGAGCGGATGTTGTCCCAGATCTCGACGGCGTTGTGCTCGACCCAGCCGGCGCGCGGGAAGATCTGCTCGTGCTCCTTCTGGTCGACGGCGACGATCTCGCCGTCGTGGTTGAACAGGATGGCGCGTGAGGAGGTCGTTCCCTGGTCGATGGCCAGGACGTACTTCTTCTCGGGGCTGTCAGCTGTGCTGTTGGGGCTCAAGGAATTGTCCTTTCACTGCGTTGTGAGGGGGCTGTGGTGAGGGCTGCGGTGCGGCGAGGCCCGCCGGCCGCAGCGATACGGTGCTGGGCCGGGCTCAGAACAGGCCGGCGATGTGCGGGACGATGAGGCCGGCCGCGACGGCGCCGATGATCGGGCCGACGATCGGGACCCAGGAGTAGGCCCAGTCCGAGCCGCCCTTGCCCGGGATGGGCAGGAGGGCGTGGGTGATGCGCGGGCCCAGGTCACGGGCGGGGTTGATGGCGTATCCGGTGGGGCCGCCCAGGCTCAGGCCGATGACGACGATGACCAGGGCGACGGCCAGCGGGCCGAGCTCGGTGGGGGTCTTGCCCGAGGCGATGATCCAGGCCAGCAGGACGAAGGTGCCCACGGCCTCGGTGACGACGTTCCAGCCGTAGGAGCGCACGGCCGGGCCGGTGGCGAACACGCCCAGCTTGGCGGCGGCGTCGGCCTTCTCGTCGAACTGCTTCTTGTAGGCCAGCCACACGGCGGCGGCGCCCGCCATGGCGCCCACCATCTGGGCGGCGAAGTAGACGACGATGTTGGTGGCCGAGGCGGGGATCCCCTCGGCCAGGTCCCGTCCGGCGACCGCCAGGCCGATGGTGACGGCCGGGTTGAGGTGCGCGCCGGTCTTGTAGGCGGCGTAGACGCCCACGAAGACCGCCAGCCCCCACGCCATGGTGACGACGATCCAGCCGCCGTCCTTGGCCTTGGAGGTGGGCAGCGCGACACCGGCGACGACGCCGCAGCCCAGGAGGATGAGGAGGAAGGTCCCAAACGCCTCCGAGGCGAATATCTGGGGCAGGGTCGCAGACATGTGCGGCTCTCTTTCTGCACGACGTTGTGCGGGTTCGGACGGCACCGGCGTGGTCCGGTTTCTCGATGGGTGATGGGTTGGCGTGCTGCCCGCCACCGCCGGGAACAGCGGGTCGCACGGGGTCATCCGGCCGAGCGGCACCGGCTCGGTCCGCTCGGCCGGCAGGAGCCTAGATCGGTTCGGTGATGTGTGCCACCGCGGCGTCGTCGGTCAGCTCGGCCTCGGCCGCGGCGATCTGGGCCACGCGCTGGGCGTAGGCCTCCTTCTGGGCGGCGACGTCCTCCTTCGACCAGCCCAGCAGGGGCGCCATGATCTCAAGGATCTCGTCGGCGGCCGCCAGCCCCCGGTCGCGGCGGGACAGGTCCAGGCGCACCCGGCGCAGCAGGACGTCGTCGAGGCTCTCGGCGCCCTCGTGGGTGACGGCCCAGGCGACCTCGGCGCGCAGGTAGGTGGGGGCCTCCTCCAGCGGCTCGCCCAGGCGCGAGTCTGCGTCGGCCTCATCGATGGAGGCCAGCAGGGCCGGGGTCTCGTCGCCGTAGCGGTCCAGCAGGTGGGTGACCCGCTCCAGGGTCCAGCCGCGCTCGCCGGCGATCCGCCCGGCCCGCTTGGCCAGGGCGTGGTAGCCGGCCGCACCCACCAGCGGCAGCTCCTGGGTGACGCAGGGGTGGGCGTGGGCGAGGGCCTCGCCCAGGGCGTGGTCAACGGCGTCGGAGGCCATGACCCGGTAGGTGGTCAGCTTGCCGCCGGCGATGGCGGTCAGGCCCGGGGCGACCCGGGTGACCGTGTGCTCGCGGGAGACCTTCGTGGAGGCGGCCTCCGCGCCCGGCTTGAGCTTGGGCTGGAGCAGGGGCCGCAGGCCCGCGTAGACGCCGATGATGTCCTCGCGCGTGATGGGCCGGGACAGGACGGAGTTGGCGTGCTCGAGGATGTAGTCGACGTCGGCGGCGGTGGCCACGGGCTTGGAGACGTCCAGGTCCCAGGGGGTGTCGGTGGTGCCGATGACCCAGTACTCGGGCCAGGGGATGATGAACAGGACAGACTTCTCGGTGCGCAGGAACACCCCGGTCTCGGCGTCGATGGCCTCCTTGGGGACCACGATGTGGATGCCCTTGGAGGCCAGGACCTTCAGGCCCCCGGCGTCGGTGGCCAGGTCCTGGACGTCCTCGGTCCACACGCCGGCGGCGTTGATGGTGCGCTTGGCGCGGATCTCGTGGGTCTCGCCGGTGGCCAGGTCGGTGACGCGGGCGCCGTGGACGTGGCCGCGCTCGTCGGTGATGAAGCCGGTGACCTTGGTGCGGTTGGCGGCCAGCGCCCCTAGGCCGACGGCGGTGCGCACCAGGTCGATGACCAGGCGGGCGTCGTCGACGCGGGCGTCGAAGAAGCGGATGGAGCCGGCCAGCCCGCTGGTGTCCAGCGAGGGGGCCAGGGCCGAGGTGCCCTTGCGGCCCAGGTGGCGCTGGATCGGCACGGTCTTGTGGCCGCGGGCGCCGGCCAGGGCCAGGGCGTCGTACATGCCCACGCCGACCGCCGAGTAGGAGCGCTCGTAGTGGTGCTTGAGCGGCCACAGGAAGGGCTGGGCCTTGACCAGGTGCGGCGCGGTGGTGGTCAGCAGGCGGCCGCGCTCGGTGAGGGCCTCGTGCACGAGGGCGAAGTTGAGCTGGTAGAGGTAGCGCAGGCCGCCGTGGACGAGCTTGGAGGACCACGAGGACGTGCCCGAGGCCCAGTCGCCCATCTCCACGATGCCGGTGCGCAGGCCGCGGGCGGCCGCGTCCAGGGCGATGCCGGCGCCGGTGACGCCACCGCCGACGACGAGGACGTCCAGGCCCTCGGAGGAGGACATCTCCTCCAGGGCGCGCTCGCGCTGGGCTGCGTTGAGGGCGGTGTCGTGCGTGGGGACGGGGTAGGAGGGGCCGGCTGCGGAGCTGCGGGCGGAGGGCTTCTTCGAGGAGGGGGTGCGGGTGGAGGTCATGGCTCCTGGGCTCCTACGGGTCGTGAGGTCGGGTGGATGGGTCTGTGTGGGCCGGTGCGGCCGGTGCGGGTCGGTGAGGCCCGCGGGCCCCGGTCGGCGCTGACCGGGGTGCCGGGCAGGGGAGCGGGGCGGGGCCCGGGCTCCGGCACGTGATGCCGGGTCCCGGTACCGGGTTCCGCTGCTCCTGCTGCGCCTCGTTTGTGCTCGCACGGGTTCACCGTGGCGGTGGTCACCACTGTCGCCGTACGTGGAAGAATGCGCAAGGTAGGTGCACAAACGTGCATACTGGTTTGAGGACTTCCACAAGGATGTCCGTTTACCTGCGCAGACGCTCCGCCAGAAGGGGACATCTGATGTTGTGTGGGATGAGGGCCGCGCCCCCGGCGTCCTCCTGGGTCATCCCGTGTCCTTCCGTGGCGTGGAACGGCCCTGCCAGTGGTGACGTCAGCAGCGGGAGGAGAAGGAGATCGTCGTGACCGGCAGAACCGCCCCCAGTGCCCCTGATGCCTGTGACGCCCCTGACGCTGCAGCGGCTTCCACCGACCTCGGCGGGCTCGTGCGTGCCTATGAGGCGGCCTCCATGTACTACGTCCAGGGCGAGACGATGGAGGTCATCGCCCACCACCTGGGGGTCTCGCGCTCCACCGTCTCCCGCCTTCTGGCGCGCGCCCGCCTGGAGGGGATCGTGCGGGTCACCCTCGTCCAGCCCGGTGGCGCCGGCTCCCTGGAGGGGCGGATGGCGCAGGTCTTCGGAGTGCGCACGCACATCGTGCCGGTGCGCGAGGGCACCACGGAGATCCATCGTCTCCAGCAGGTCGCCTCCGTCGCCGCCGCGCACATGGTCGATCTCGTCGAGGCCCTGGTCGAGCAGGGCGGGAGCGGCGGAGCCGATTCCCAGGGGCCGGCTGGTCCGGCTGGGCCGGTTCAGGGCGCGTCGGGCCCCGACGTCGGAGGAAGCCACGGCAATCGCGTCGGCACCGGCGGGAACGCCTCGGGAGACGGCGTGGTCGGGAAGGATGCCGGGCGGGATACGGACCGGGACGGCGGCGGGGGCGTCGTCGTCGGCGTCGCCTGGGGCACCACCATGTCGGAGGTCAGTGCCGCCCTGCCCTCGCGCCCGGTCCCGGGGCTGACCGTCGTCCAGCTCAACGGAGCCTCGGACCCGATGCGCGAGGGCCCCAGCGCCGGCGAGGTGCTCTCGCGCCTGCGCGCCTCACTGGGGGCCCGCACGATCTCCTTCCCGGTTCCGGCCTTCTTCGACCACGTGGCCACCCGCGAGGCCATGTGGTCGGAGCGCTCGGTCAAGCGGGTCCTGGCGGTGACGCGCCGCGCGAGCCTGGCCGTCTTCGGCGTCGGCGCCCTCGACGCCCTCAACGGGGCCCTGCCCTCCCAGGTCTACGAGGGTGGCCACCTCACCGCCCGCGACCAGGCCGTCCTGCGCCGCCAGAACGTGGTGGGGGACGTGTGCACCGTGCTGCTGCGTGCCGACGGATCCTGGCGCGATGTCACTCTCAACGCCCGCGCCACCGGCCCGACCCCCGCCCAGCTCGCCCGGATCCCGCGCCGCCTGTGCGTGGCCGCCGGGACCGGAAAGGCCCGGGCCCTCCTGGCGGCCCTGCGGGCCCGCACCGCCACCGACCTCGTCGTCGACGACGCCACGGCCCGCGCCGTCCTGGAGCTCGCCGAGGCCCGGGGCCAGGTGGGAGGCGGTTCGCGATGAGTCCCGGACGTGGCAGGATGTGGGCCCGGATCGCGCTGCGGTCTGCTCACGGCCCCGACGTGACCGGTGGAGCGCCGGCCGCGCGAGCCCACGGAAGAGAACCGAGCCCTACGGAATGACGGAATACGGACGACGATGAGCAGCACGGCTGTCACACCAGATGAGCAGCGGCCGGCCGGCCGGGTCACGCACCGGGTCGAGGTCTACGGGGTGGACGGCGCGCGCCGCGTCCTGCGGCCGGCGCGCCCGGCGGACGTGCGCGCCATCGCCGAGCTGGTGCGCCCCTACGCCGAGCGCCGCGTCCTGATCTCCAAGGACCTCATCTCCTACTTCGAGGACATCCAGGAGTTCATCGTCGCCGAGGAGGTCCCGGGCGCCGGGACTGATGACGGGCAGACGCCTGCCGCACCCAGGATCGTGGGATGCGGGGCGCTGCACGTCATGTGGGACGACATCGCCGAGGTGCGCACCCTGGCCGTCCACCCCGACGCCCTGGGAACCGGGCTCGGCTCGGCCATCCTGCGCGAGCTCATCGCGCAGGCCCGGGAGATGGGGCTCAAGCGGGTGTTCTGCCTGACCTTCGAGGAGCCCTTCTTCGGCGCTCACGGTTTTGAGCCGATCGAGGGCACACCCGTGGGCGCGGACGTCTTCTCCGAGATGCTGCGCTCCCACGACGACGGTCTGGCCGAGTTCCTCGACCTGGCCCGGGTCAAGCCCAACACCCTGGGCAACGCCCGTATGCTCCTGCAGCTGTGAGCCTGCGGGGCCGAACGGGTTGAGGGGGCCGGGCGCACCGCGCCCCGGCTCCCCGCGGTATCGGGCGTGATCCTTCCGGACAAGCAAGTGACGACATGGAGGAGCAGCCATGATCCGTAACGTCCACGAACGCGTCATCAACGCCCCCATCGAGCCTCTGGGCGCCCTGCTCGATGGGCTGGGGCAGAAGGGCGACCGTCTCTGGCCGTCGCGGAGCTGGCCCCCGATGGTCCTGGACCGGCCCCTGGCACTGGGGGCCGACGGAGGACACGGCGCCATCCGCTACTACGTCAGCGAGTACGAGCCCGGTCGGCGGGTGCGGTTCGCCTTCCACCCGCGCACGGGGATCATCGGTGCGCACGAGCTGAGCCTCGACGCCCTGGACGATGGGCGCACCCGCATCCGCCACGTCCTCATCGGGCGCACCAGCGGTGCCATGCGGCTCGCGTTCCCGGTCATGGTCGAGCCGGTGCACGACGCCGTCGTCGAGGACCTCTTCGACAACGCCGAGCGGGAGGCGACCGGCCTGGTGGCTCGGCCCGCCACCTGGAGCCCGCGGGTGCGCGTGCTGCGTCGTCTGAGCGGCGGCAGGTAGCCGGCAAGGGCGGCCGCCGATGGGGAGCTCTGCCTCAGGACACCGCGCGAGCGGGGCGTTAGCCTGACCATGTCATCCCTGAAGCCACGGGCACCCGCAGCGGCCCGACGAGAGAGGCGCTCATGAGTCAGCCACCGGTCAACGGTCCCTACGGTCAGCAGCCCCAGCCCGGGTACGGCCGGCCCAGTCAGCCGGCTCAGTACGGCCAGTACGGCCAGTACGGCCAGACTCAGCAGCCCGGACAGTACGGCGGGCCCCAGCAGCCCGCCTCCTACGCCCAGTACGGGCAGCCGGGCCAGGGACTGAGTGGTGGCCAGGCTGCCGCCGGGCAGCCGGGCTATGGCCAGGCCTACGGCGCTCCGGGCGGCCCGCAGCCGTCGTCGGTCCCGCAGGCCGGCTACCAGCCCTCTCAGCTCGCCCCGATCCCCGTTGATCAGGACAGGCTGGTCCTCAAGCCCACGGCGACGACCGCCAGCCGCATCCAGCTCATCGTGGGTGGTGGATTCGGGCTGGTGTGTCTGGCCGCGGCGGTCAAGGAGCTCATCGACCACGGGGCGACAGGCAGCTTCGTCATCCTTCTTCTCATAGCAGTGTTCCTACTGCTCGGCACCATGCTGCTCATGTCGGTGCGCACGGTGCTCGATGCGACCGGCATCCATCATGGGGTCGCAGGCAGGGGCCGTGACATCCCCTGGCCCCGGTCTCGCACGGGCCTGTTCGTCAAGGTCTCCGGCGCGCCGGCGGCCATGAACGCCGCCGCCGGAAAGGTCCGGATCCGGCACGCCGAGGCGCACGTCGTCGACACCGACGGGAAGGCCGTCTCCCTGACCGGTCTGAGCTGGTCCGGTATCAGCGGTGAGGCGCTGGAGAGCAAGGGCGCCGCCGAGCTGGACCGTATCTGGGACTGGGCCGTGGCGCGCGGGTACACCCAGGAGACGGGCGAGTACGTCGAGCTGGGCGGGGTCCTGGGTATTCAGCAGGGACTCCGGGAGAGCCAGGAGCGCCGCCAGGGCCTGCGTCCCTGACTCCCCTCACCCCTCGCGAGATCGTGGGGTGCAGGGTGCGTCCCCGAGGCCTACGGCTCGATCCCGAGGAGCACAAGGGCTCCGAGAACGAGGCGCGATAAGACGACCAGCCCCGTCCAAGCCGTTGCCGCTACGGTGTGCCCCGTGCCTGCCCGCCCCGCCTCACATGACACGATCACGGCTGCGCCGTCCGCCTCCTCGGCGCCCTCGCTGCCGTCGGTGCACGTCGTGCCCGCGGTCGCGTCGGTGCCGCTACCCGCTGAGCCGGCCGTGCCGGGCGAGCCCTCGGCGCAGGCCGTCATCGCCTGGTACGACGCCCACGCCCGCGACCTGCCGTGGCGCCGCCCCGGAACGACGCCGTGGGAGGTCCTCGTCTCGGAGGTCATGAGCCAGCAGACCCCGGTGGCCCGCGTCATCCCCGCCTGGCAGGAGTGGATGCGGCGCTGGCCCGGGCCCGCCGAGCTCGCCCAGGCCCCGACCGCCGAGGTGCTGCGGGTCTGGGGACGCCTGGGCTATCCGCGCCGGGCCCTGCGGCTCATCGAGTGCGCCCGCAGCGTCGTCGAGCAGCACGACGGCGTCCTGCCCGATGACCTCGACGCCCTCCTGGCCCTGCCCGGGGTGGGGGAGTACACGGCCGGCGCCGTCCTCGCCTTCGCCCACGGCCGCCGCGCGCTCGTGCTGGACACGAATGTCAGACGCGTCCTGGCGCGCGCCGTCGGAGGCCAGGCCCTGCCCGCCCCCAGCCTCAACCGGGCCGAGCGCGAGCGGGCGCTGCGCCTGCTGCCCGCCGACGACGCCACCGCCGCCCACTGGTCGGTGGCCGTCATGGAGCTCGGCGCCCTGGTCTGCACCGCCCGCGAACCCGACTGCGCCGCCTGCCCCTGGCGCAGCGACTGCGCCTGGCTCGCGGCCGGCCGCCCCGCGGACGTCCATGCGGGCCGACGTCGTACCCAGGCCTGGCACGGCACCGACCGCCAGGCCCGTGGCCTGGTCATGGCCCGCCTGCGCGAGGCGGCTGACGGGCGGCCCGTGGAGGCCGGGGAGCTGATGGCCTGCGCGGCCCGGGCGGGCCTACGCGCCGGCGCCACCGCGCCCGACCCCGATCAGCCCGGGCGGGCACTGACCACTCTCCTGTCCGACGGGCTCATCGCCACCGACGACGACGGCGCCACCTACCGGCTCCCGTAACCGCGCGCTGGCAGCCGCGCTCGACCTGCCGCGGCGGGCGCGCGGGCGGGGCGCTCACGGCCTCGGGGGCACTGCGCCGGTAGAGTCGTGACCATGGCCAAAGGACGCGGACGCAGTCATGGGGAAAGCGCAGGACGACGAGGCTCGGCCCGTCGCGGCGCGGGCTCCTCGGCAGGCCGTTCCTCCTCGGGCTCCCAGTCCCGGCCCCACCGGCAGGGGGCGGCGCCGGGCACCCCTCCTCCGCTCGCGCCGGTGGTGGATCAGCCAGGTCCTCCCAAGGAAAGGACAGCGGCTCCCAGGTCAAGGGCCGAGGGGGCCGCACCTCCGGCGCCAAGCAGACCGGACGCCCCCTGCGCTCGGGGCAGGCGGGCAGACCCTCCGGCGCAGGCTCGGGCAAGCCGGCTCAGGGCGGCAAGGGCCAGGGGTCACCCAAGGGGCGGGCCGGCAAGAGCCAGCGGCGCTCTGCGGGCTCCCAGAACTCGCAGGGCTCCCAGGGCTCCTCAGCGGCTCGCCCACGGCAGGCCGCCCCGGGGACCGCTCAGTCCGCCCGCACGAGCTCGACCCAGGCCGGCCGCTCCGGTCGCCGTCGCAACGGCTGGGGCAAGGGCGCCCAGTGGGCCCACATCGGCGGCGGGCGGCTCACCGGCGCCCCAGACGCGGTTCCTCAGGGCCCGGACCAGCCCCGCAGCGGTCGACTGCGCAAGCCGATCCCTCCCCAGCCCCGTTACGGGCTGCGCCGCACCCTGGTGCTGGGCGGTGTGCTGCTGTTCCTCCTGCTGTTCGTGGTGGCCATCATCATCGGCTACCTCTGGGTGCGCGGCACCATCCGCAGCCAGGACGAGGAGCGCGCCGCCGCCCAGGTGCACACCGTCTACCCCACGCCCGTGGCCTGCGACCCCACGGCCCTGTCGAATACCGTCCACGGCCCGGAGTCCGTGGGCGTCGGTGCGGGGGCGACCTTCTCCATCTCCCTGGTCAACAACGGCTCGGCGCCCTGTCTGCTCGACGCCGGCAGCCAGGCCGTGGGGGTCCGGGTCTCCTCGGGCTCTCAGCAGGTGTGGGACTCCATCACCTGCCCCGTGGGCCAGGCCGAGCGAGCTCTTCTCCTGCCTCCGGGACAGGCCGCGGATATCAGCGTGACCTGGAACGGGAACGCCGCCACCTCTGACTGCGCCGCCGCCACCGTGGCACCGGCCTCGCCGGCCGGGGCCTCGGCCTCCTCCACGCCGAGCGACAACGCGAGCGCGCAGGCCACCGGCCAGGACACGGCCTCAGCTGATCCGAGCGCGACCGACGCCTCCTCCGCGAGCGCCTCGGCCGATCAGACGCAGACCGCTCCTGGCAGCGTCGCCGGTGCGGGGACCTACCGCTTCCGTTTCGTCATGGGGGGCAAGGACCTGACCGAGGACCGGGTCTTCGTCGTCGGCTGACCGTGCTCGCCCCAAGCGGTCGGGAGGGCCCTGGAGGAGCGGTGACGGTGACTTTAAACGGCGCTGAGGAGCTCAGGCGTAGCGCTCGACGACGGAGATCTCCGCCAGTCGCGACAGCCCGTCTCGCAGGGTCCGGGCCCGCTGGGCGCCAACGCCCTCGACGGCCTCGAGCTCCTCGATGGTGGCGCCCAGGACCCCCTGCAGGGAGCCCCACTGCTCGACGACGGCCCGGGCCGTGACCACGGGCAGGCGCGGGATCTTGGACAGGATGCGCAGGCCTCGCGGGGAGACCTGGGCGTCCAGGTCCTGGCCGTCGATGCCGCCCAGGCCCATGGAGCGCGCCACCATCGCCAGGTCCAGGAGGGCGGGGGAGCCCACCCACTTCAGGCGCGCGTCCACGGTGGCGGTGTCCAGGCCCGCGGGCAGGTAGTCCTCCAGGAGGAATCCGTGCTCGGCGAGCAGGCCCCGGGTGAGCTCCTCGACCTGGAGCGCCAGGAGGCGCCCGTCGGTGCCCAGCTCCAGGACGTAGGAGTCGATGTCGGCGGAGATGCGGCGGACCATCTCCATGAGCTGGAGCACCGAGGTGACGTCACGGACGGTGACGAGGTCCTCGATCTCCAGGGAGTCCAGCCCGGCGGAGGTCTGGTCGAGGCGGGCCTTGTAGCGCTCCAGCGCCGAGAGCGCCTGGTTGGCGCTGGCCAGGATCGACTCGCTGGGCTCCAGCACGTGGCGCTTGCCGTCCACGTACAGGGAGATGATCCGCATCGACTGGCTCACGGAGATGACCGGGTAGCCGGTCTGGCGGGCCACGCGCTCAGCGGTGCGGTGGCGCATGCCCGTCTCCGAGGTCTGGATCGAGGCGTTGGGCAGGAGCTGGACGTTGGCGCGACGGATCCGGGCGGTGTCCATGTCGACGACGACGCCGCCGTCCATCTTGGCCAGCTCGCGCAGCCGGGCCGCGGAGAGCTCGACGTCCAGGTGGAAGCCTCCCGAGGAGATGGCCTCGACCACCGGGTCGAAGCCCAGCACGATGATCGCCCCGGTGCGACCGCGCAGGATCCGCTCCAGGCCGTCACGAAGGACGGTGCCGGGAGCGACGAGCGCTAGCGTCTCGCGCAACTGGCCAGCGGCCTCGATCATCATCTCTCCTGATCTCGCGGTGTCCTGGGGAAGGGCTCGCACGGTGGGTGCTCACCGCAGCGGGGCGAGCGCTCCGGGCCACCTGGCTCCACGCCATCTGGTTGAGCGCGCACCCGCCGGTGCCCACCGCCCCATGGTATCGGCAGGCGGGCCGCCCCTCGGAGAGGGCCTTCCCACACTGGACCGCTCGGTCTGTTGACCGCGGGCGGCTGCGGCGTCGGGCACGGCATCGAGCCGCGCCGGGGATGGTCCCTCCCCTCCTGCTCGAGCTCTCGACCCTCCTGGGCCCCTCAGCCCCGGGGCAGCGCCGCCCCCATGGCCTCACCCACGTGCGCGACCGGCAGGACCTGCATCCCGGCGACCTCACGCAGCTCGGACGAGCCCGCCAGCGGCACGATCGCCCGGTCGAAGCCGAGTCGGGAGGCCTCCGCCAGGCGCCGCTGGATGCCGACGGTGGCACGCACCTCCCCGGTCAGCCCCACCTCCCCGAAGGCCACGAGACCGGCGGGCGTGGGCAGGTTGCGCGCGGCCGAGACCACGGAGATGGCCACGGCCAGGTCCGTGGCCGGCTCGACGGCGCGGGCCCCACCCACGGTGGAGACGTAGACGTCCGCGCTGGAGGTGTCCACCCGCAGCCGGGCGCTGAGAACCGCCAGCGCCATGGCCGTGCGCGAGTGGTCCACCCCGGAGGTGGTGCGCCGCGGGGAGCCGGCGTTGGTGGAGGCCACGAGCGCCTGGATCTCCACCGGCATGGGGCGGCGCCCCTCCAGGGTGACGGTGGCGCAGGTGCCCGGCACCTCGGATCGGGCGGCGGACAGGAACAGGCCCGAGGGGTCCGCCAGCCCCACGATGCCCCGCTCGCCCAGGTCGAAGCAGCCGATCTCGTCGGTGGGGCCGTAGCGGTTCTTGACGGCCCGCAGCAGACGCAGCCGGGCGTGCCGGTCGCCCTCGAACTGGGCGACGACGTCGACCAGGTGCTCCAGGACCCGGGGCCCGGCGATCCCGCCGTCCTTGGTCACGTGCCCCACGAGCAGCACCGGGATGCCACGCTCCTTGGCCACCGCGATGAGCGCGCCGGCCACCGCCCGCACCTGGGTGACGCCTCCGGCGCTGCCCTCGACCTGCGCCGAGGCGATGGTCTGGACCGAGTCCACCACCAGCAGGGAGGGGCCGGCCGCCTCCACGTGCCCCAGCAGGGCCCCGAGCTCGGTCTCCGCGGCCAGGAGCAGCCCCGGGTCCAGGGCGTCGATGCGCTCGGCCCGCAGCCGCACCTGCGAGGCGGACTCCTCACCAGTGACGTAGAGGACCGGGCCGTCACCGCGCTCGCGCGTCACGGCGGCGGCCTTCGCCGCGACGTCGAGCAGAAGCGTGGACTTGCCGACGCCGGGCTCACCGGCCAGCAGCACGACGGCGCCCGGCACGATCCCGCCTCCCAGGACCCGGTCCAGCTCGCCCACCCCGGTGGGGCGGGCCCGGGCCTCGGTGGCACTGACCTCACCGATGGGGCGGGCGGCCACCGCCGGGAGCACGGCGCTGGCGGCGGCCAGGGCACCGCCGCCGACGGCCCCACCCGGGGCTCCGGTGGCCTGGACCTCCTCCAGGGTTCCCCACTCCCGGCACTCCCGGCACTGGCCCATCCACTTGGGGCTGGACCAGCCGCACTCGGTGCACTGGTAGGAGACCTTGGGGGCTTTAGGACTCTTCGTTGCGGGCATGACGGGAGCGTATCGGGCGCCACCGACATCTATTCTCCTAGGCCGTGTTGCGAAACTGGGCCCGCGGGGATCTCTCGGAGCCGCAGTGAGCCACGTGACCCGTCGTGGTCGTACCTTAGGTCTCGCGTTCGAAGGGTAGAGGGTACGACCGCGCGACCTACCCTACGAACGCGCGGATGCCTCGCCGTGCTTTCGCAACACGACCCAGCCGGCAGCTGGGCACCAACGTCCTTCCCGAGGATGCTCCACGGTCCGTAAGATCCGGCCGCGTGGTGCACGGGGCGAGACACCTCGCGTACCACGCGGCCGGACCCTTGAAGAGCTCAGTAGCCGACCGGACCGGTCTGTCCCGGCTGGCCGCCCTGACCGGCCTGACCGCTCTGGCCGTAGGGCTGCTGGTTCTGAGGAGCCTGGGGGACCTGGTTGGTGGGGGCCTGACCGTACTGCCCCTGCTGTGCCTGGCCCGACTGCTGCCCGTACGCGGCCTGCTGGGGCGTACCGGGGGCCACCTGCTGGCCGGGGACCTGGCCGTAGCCGGTGCCCTGCGGTGCTACTGGCTGGCCCGGCTGCTGCCCGTACGCGGCCTGCTGTCCCTGCACCGGGTTCCCGGGCATCTGAGCGTAGCCCTGCTGCTGGGGCGCTCCCGCAGCCTTGGCAGCCTCAGCGGCCGCCACCTGCTGGCGAATGTGCTCGGGGACCAGGTTGGGGAAGCGCTTGGCCAGGACGTCATCGACGAAGGACACGAGGAACAGGAGGACGGCGATCGGGATGATGAACAGCCACAGGGGGTCCTCGCCCTGCCCGGCACATAGGTGTTGAGAATGACGAGGAGAATGACGTCCAGAATGACGCCGACGATCACCGCGATCCCGAAGAGCGGGTAGAACAGACGGGTACGGATCGTGATCTCGTCCTCGTCCGAGTCCTGGTTTCCGGAGCCCTGGGGGACGTGAGCTGTGCTCATGAGTCATGTCCTCTCTGAGATGTGGGAAGACTGCTCCGCCGCGAGGCCGAGCGTGTCCGGCTTCTCCGTCCGGCTTCAGCTCATCTGCCCGTTGTGTCCGTAGGGCTGCTGGTTCTGAGGAGCCTGGGGGACCTGGTTGGTGGGGGTCTGACCGTACTGACCCTGCTGCGCCTGCCCTGGCTGCTGCCCGTACGCGGCCTGCTGGGGTGTACCGGGGGCCACCTGCTGGCTGGGGACCTGACTGGGCGCCTGGCCGTACTGGGGCTGACCGTAGCCGGTGCCCTGCGGTGCCATCGGCTGCTGCACCTGGCCGTAGCCCTGCTGCGCGGGTACTGCACCGGGGTAGGGTTGGTACTGCTGGGCCGTGTAACCGGGCACCAGGTGGGGAGAGCGCTTGGCCAGGGCCGCGTCGGCGAAGCGTCCGATCGCCAGGGCGGCGACAACGGGAACAATGAAGACCAGGTACGGGATGCGCACCCTCCCCTCAACGTTCGTGATGATTGCGATGTAGATCGCGATGTCGATCACGACGGCGATCAGGACCACGACGGTCATGATGAGGTAGTAGTAGCGCGTACGAGGGGTCTGTTCCCAGGGGGTCGGCAAAGTCGGTTTTAGGGGGTTGGTTGGGTCTGTAGGCTGATGGCTCGTTTGGGGCGTCTGGACAGGGATCTGGTGGTTGAGGCGATGGAGACGCCGGGCCCGAGGAAGAGGCGGATGAGGCTGATGGCCAGGTTCCTTAGGGCGGCCATGATCTCGGGGCCGTTGCGGGTGCTCAGCTGGTGACGGTCCTCGTCGAAGACCACGTCCCGGATCCAGTGGAGACGGTTCTCTATCCCCCAGTGCCCGCGGACCCAGGCCGCGACGGCCTCGGGCTGGGCGTCGGTCATGGGCAGGGAGCAGATCAGGTAGACCACCTCGACACGCTTGCGGCCTTTGACGGTTCGGGTGCGTCGGATCTGGATCACCTGGGCGGCGGCGGGGAAGTCCACCCGCTGAGGGGCCTCGAGGGCCTTGACGGTGCGCCGCACCCACCGACCGTGGCAGCGCTCGACCGAGGAGATGGACGGGACGTCCTTCCACGGCAGGGCCTTGAGCGTCCTGCGCAGGGTCTTCTGATTGCCCTTGACGGTGAACACGTAGTGACCACCACGCCGGGTGATCCACCGGGCGGTGTCCACCTGGGTGTGCATGGCGTCAGCGGTCACCACGACCCCGTCCAGGTCGAGGGGCTCAAGCAGAACCCTGAGTGCGGGGATCTCGTTGGACTTGCCGGCCACCCGCTCCTGGGTAAGCACGGCGCCCGTGGCGTGGTCCAAGGCGGCCAGGAGGTGCGGCGCCGGATCCTCGCCCCTGCGCGCTGCACGCATGGTCTTGCCGTCCACGGCGATCACTGTGCGGCCGTTGATGGTGCCGGTACGCGTGTAGAACCAGGTCATCAGATGGGCGTCGAGGTCTGCGGGGTCCAGGTCCTGGAGCACCCGTCGGATGGTGGACTCCGATGGAAGGGCCTGCCCCTCCTCCAGCCCCAGAGAGCGCAGGTCGGCGCCGGTCAGGTCGGTGGTGTGCTCCCATATCGCCGTCAGGCTCCGGCAGCCGGCCAGCACCCCGGTGACGGCCAGGGACAGGACCGTGGGCAGGCCTCAAGCGCACACCCCGCCGATCGCGGGGGTCGGTCACGTTCCTGAGAACCTGGACCAGGGGCTGGCGCGACAAGGCGGTCGTGGTGGAGGATGGCATCAGCGCGGGCTCCCAGGACGAGGGGATGACTAGACACCACTCATCGTCCCCACGGGGCCCGCGCCCCCGTCTCAACGACACACCAAACCCCGTCAAAGCCCCCGTCAGACCGGCTCATCCCTCATCACCCACCGACTTTGCCGACCCCCTGGGTCTGTTCCTCGTCGGAGCTCTCACTGCTGGAGAGTCGGGGGTCGTTCTGGGCGGGGGACGTGCTCATGAGACGGCCTTTTCTGTGTTCGGGGATTGTTGTTCCGCAGTGCGCCCGGTGGCGCGACCGGTCCCCAGCGTGCCTAAAAACAACCGATTCGTCACCCGCACGGCATGGGGAGTGGTATCCCCGTGACATATGTTTCTCACGCGCCGAGCCGGGCATGTTTCGCGTAGCCCTACAGAAAAACCGTAGGGCTACGCGAAACATGCCCGGCTCGGTGAGGTGGGGCGGTCGCCCGCTGTCAGCCGCGCGTGCGGGCCAGGGCCCGGCGGGCCCGCTCGGCCACGTTCTGCCCGGTGAAGCCGTACTCCTCGAACAGCGTGGTGCCGGCGGCGGAGGCGCCGTAGTGGTCCAGGGAGACGATCTCGCCGGCGTCGCCGACAATCTCCCGCCACCCCATGGCGATACCGGCCTCGATGGAGACCTTGGCGGCACCGGCCGGGAGCACCTCGGCCCGGTAGGCCTCGTCCTGCTGGGCGAACCACTCCAGGCAGGGGGCGGAGACCACCCGGGTGGGCGTGCCCTGCTCCTGGAGGATGTCGCGGGCGGCCACGGCCACGCCGACCTCGGAGCCGGTGGCGACCAGGACGACGTCGGGGCTCACCTGCTGTCCGGAGGCGTCGGTGGCCTCGGCCAGGACGTAGGCGCCGCGGTGCACGCCGTCGGCCGCGGCCCGGGCGGAGGCGCTCACGGGGAGGTTCTGACGCGAGATGACGATGCCAGCCGGCTCGTCGTGACGGCGCAGGATCTCGGCCCAGGCGGCGGCGGTCTCGTTGGCGTCCCCGGGGCGCACGACGGCCAGGCCCGGGATGGCGCGCAGCGCCGCCAGGTGCTCGATCGGCTGGTGGGTGGGGCCGTCCTCGCCCACGCCGATGGAGTCGTGGGACCACACGAAGATCGAGCCGATCCCCATGAGCGCCGCCAGGCGCACCGCCGGACGCATGTAGTCGGAGAACACCATGAAGGTGCCGCCGTAGGGGCGGGTGAGCCCGTCCAGGGCGATCCCGTTGAGGACCGAGCCCATGGCGTGCTCGCGCACACCGAAGTGGATCGTGCGCCCGAAGGGCCCGTCCCCCTCGGCCTGCGCCAGGGAGGCGGGCAGGAAGGAGGGCTCGCCCGCCATGGTCGTGTTGTTCGAGCCGGCCAGGTCCGCCGACCCGCCCCACAGCTCGGGCACCGCGTCGGCCAGCGCGGAGAGCACCTTGCCCGAGGCCGCACGGGTCGCCAGGGACTCCCCGACCTCCCAGGTCGGCAGGGCCGCCTGGAGCCCCTCGGGCAGGCGGTGGGCCTCCAGGCGCTCCAGCAGCGCGGCCCCGTCGGGGTTGGCCTGCTGCCAGGCCGCGAAGCGCTCGTCCCAGACCGCGTGGGCGGCCCGGGCGTTCTCGGCGGCCCGAGTGCGGGCACGGTCGACGACGTCGTCGGGCAGGATGAAGGTCTGCTCAGGATCCAGGCCCAGGGCCTGCTTGAGCCCGGCGATCTCCTCACCCCCGAGCTTGGCCCCGTGGGAGGACTCCTGGCCCTGCTTGGTCGGCGAGGGCCAGGCGATGATCGTGTGCAGACGGATGAGCGTGGGCCGGCTCGTCTCGGCGCGGGCCGCCACGACGGCCTCGTGCAGCGCCTCCAGGTCCTCGGCATAGCCGTCGGGCCCGGTGCGCCAGTCGACGTCGAGCACCTGCCAGCCGTAGGCCTCGAAGCGGGCCGAGACGTCCTCGGTGAAGGCGATGTCCGTGTTGCCCTCGATGGAGATGTCGTTGTCGTCGTAGATGGCGATGAGGTTGCCCAGCTGCTGGGTGCCGGCCAGGGATGCGGCCTCGGAGCTCACGCCCTCCTGCATGCAGCCGTCACCGAGGATCGTGTAGACGAAGTGGTCGAAGACCGACTCGCCCAACGGTGTGCCCGCGTCCAGCAGCCCGTGCTCGCGGCGCGCCGCCATGGCCAGGCCCACCGCGTTGGCGAAGCCCGCCCCCAGCGGGCCGGTCGTCGTCTCGACCCCGGGCACCTCACCGAACTCGGGGTGGCCCGGCAGGCCCGCCGGGGAGCGGAAGGCCGTGAAGCCCTCCAGGTCGATGTCGTAGCCGGCCAGGAACAGCTGGATGTACTGCACCAGCGAGGCGTGCCCGATCGACAGGACGAACCGGTCCCGCCCCAGCCAGCCCGGGTCGAGCGGGTCGTGGACCATCTCACGCTGGTAGAGCAGCCACGCCACCCCCGCCAGGGAGATCGGCGTACCGGGGTGACCCGACCCCGCCTTCTCCACGGCGTCGGCGGCCAGGGCCTTGGAAACCGCGATGGTCTGACGGTCAAGGTCGGTGAGCAGCGGCTCAGCACTCATAACTGAGGACTCCTTGTGCATGAGGGTGCATGTCGCTCGCAGCCACGAGCGCGGCGCCGGTGGAGCCGGTGCATCCGTGACTGGGCATCAGGGATGATCCTTCCCGCTTCGGCAGGGGCGGGCAAGTACACCGGTGAACGCGTGTTCAGTTCAACTCGACGCTGGCCCGCCCCGTTCAGGCCCCCTCCAGGAGGGAGCGGGCAGTGCTCTCGTCGGTGGCGAGGGCGGACAGGTAGCCCCCGCGCAGGGTCGCTCGCAGCGCCTCGACCTTGTCCCGGCCCGCGGCCACGCCGATGACCAGGGGGATCTCACTGAGCCGGGAGGGGTCCAGGCACAGGGTGCGGTCGCACAGGGCCGTGCGCACGTGGTTGCCCTCGGTGTCCAGGTGGTGCCCGCAGACGTGGGCGACGACGTTCTTGCGGCGGCACTCGCGCATGACGGCGGGCGTCATCCAGCGGCGCAGCAGCGGGCTGCTCGTCGTCTCTCCGACGGCGCCGACGCCGGTGAGCGCTACGTCGCTGCGGGCGGCGAGCTCCAGGGTGGTGGCCACCCGCTCCTCGCTGCGCACCGCACGGGCGTTCTTCAGGGAGTCGAAGACGAGGGGGACCGGCAGCGAGCGGTAGTGACCGCCCAGCCGCAGGGCCAGGTTGCGGCAGATGTCCGGGCCGTCCTCGAGGTGGAAGGACTCCCCGGCCGAGCCCAGCATCGCCACCGTCGTCGACTCCGGCCAGACCCGCTCGGACAGGTGGTGGACGACGGCGCCCACGGCCCGGCCGTTGGACACGGCGATGACGCTGCGGGGGCCGCAGTGCCCCAGGAGCAGGTCGCCGCACACCCGGGCGACCTCGGCGCCAGGGCCGCTGGCGCCGTCGGCGCGGTCCTCGGCCACCCGCGCCTCCTTGAGCCCGAAGGCCCGAGTCAGCCGCTCCTCCAGGGCCATGAGCCGTTCGATGGGGTGGGAGACGGTGACGGTGACGACGCCGTGGCGGCGGGCCTCGGCGAGCATGCGCGAGACGGTGGGGCGCGAGTAGCCCATCTTCCCGGCGATGCTCGCCTGGTCGAGGCCCTCGTCCCAGTAGAGGCGGGCCACCTCCAGCAGCAGTGAGGCCCGCTCCCGGGTCAGCTGTGCACACATGCGTTCAGATTATCCAATCGTGATCGTCTGATCTCTTGTCCTGACAACGATTCTTCCGGAAATCAGCCACCGGTTGCACCGTCAATATGAACATCTGTTCATCACTCGTCTTCGACATCGGCACCCCTCTCCGTAGCGTGACCGATGTGGGCAGGGCGCAGCGGTCCTCAGTGGTCCCAAGTGGCCCGGCTGCCGATCACCTGCGATCCGCCCGCCACCACCCGCCCGCAACCCCTCTGGAGGAGAAGAACCTATGGGCATCGTCCGCACCATCCACGGCGACGTCGACCCCGCGAGCCTCGGAGTCGTCAACGCCCACGACCACCTCATCCGGGTCGGCGCCGGGGAGGTCTACCTGGATCCCGACCACCTCCTCATCGACGAGGACAAGGCGGTCCAGGAGGCCACCTCCTTCGTCGAGGCTTCCAAGCGCTTCGCGCCGAGCGCCACCATCGTCGACATGTGCCCGGCCTCCTCGGGGCGCGGCGTGCTCCTGCTGCGCGACGTCGTCGACCGCGTCCCGGACCTGCAGGTCATCCAGGCCACCGGCTTCCACCAGCAGAAGGTCTACCTGGAGTGGCGCCAGTCCTGGGTCAACCAGTACACGGTCCCCGAGATCGCCGACCTGCTCATCGCCGACATCGTCGAGGGCGTCGATGAGCGCGACTACATGGGGCCGCTGGTCAAGCGCACTGACATCAGGGCCGGCTGCATCAAGTGGGCCAGCGCCTACGGCCAGATCACCGACTGGGAGGTCAAGACCGGCCAGGCCGTCGCCATCGCCTCCAAGGAGACCGGCGCGCCCGTCAACACCCACGTCACCGCTGGCACCTGCGGCCCCGAGCAGGCCCGCTTCCTCATCGAGCAGGGCGTTGCCCCGGAGAAGATCGCCATCGGCCACATCCAGCGCAACTGGGACCCGTGGGTCCACGAGCAGATCGTCGCCACCGGCGCCTACGTCGAGCTCGACGGCACCAACCGCATCAAGTACGTACCCGACAACGCCCGGGTCGAGCTCATCAAGACCCTGGGCGCCAAGGGCTACGGCAAGCAGATCCTCCTGGGCACCGACTCGGGCAAGGCCTCCTACCAGAAGGCCTACGGGTCGGTCTCCGGCATCGACTACGACCCGGCCGTCTTCTGCCCCCGCCTCATCGAGGACGAGGGCGTCGACCCCGCCTACGTCCAGGACCTCCTGGTGGGCAACGCCGCCACCTTCTTCGCCTTCGATCCCCTGGCCGGATGAGTCGGGAGGAGTCACCACCATGACGCAGCAGCCCGCAGCACCCAGGCTCCAGGTCGCCCTGGACACCCTCGACCTGCCCAGCGCGCTCGGCCCCCTCCAGCGGGCCGCCCAGTACGTCGACGTCATCGAGTGCGGCACCATCCTCATCCTGTGCGAGGGGTTCCACGCCGTGCGAGCCATCCGCGCCCTCTTCCCCGACAAGCAGGTCCTCGCCGACGTGCGCATCGCCGAGGCCGGCTCCAAGATCGCCCGCCTCGCCTTCGAGGCCGGGGCCGACCTCGTCTCCTGCGTGGCCGGCGCCTCCATGTCGACGATCCGCCAGGTGTGCCAGGTGGCCGACGAGCTCGGCGGCGAGGTCCAGGTCGAGCTGGCCGACGAGTGGTTCGATCCCGAACGGGCCCGCGCCTGGCGCCGGGCCGGCGTCGAGCACGTCATCGTCAAGCGCTCCCGCGACCGTGAGGCCGGCGGCGACCTGTCCTGGAAGGACGAGGACATGGACCGGGTCGACGAGCTGGCCGCCATGGGATTCACCGTCACCATCACCGGCGGCGTGAGCCCCGCCGACCTGCCCGCCTTCGCCGGGCGAGACGTCGGCATCGTCATCGCCGGCCGGGCGATCGTCGCCGCCGAGGACCCCGCCGCCGCGGCCGCCGAGCTGTCCGCCACCCTGGAGGAGGTGTGGACATGAGTCCCGACGCCGCGCAAGCGGACACGGCCCGCTCAGGCGCCTCAGCCGGTGCCGGGCTGGCCGCTGGCATCAGCCTGGGTATCTACGAGAAGGCGCTGCGCGTCGGACCGTTGAAGGGCTCCGCCAGCCGTGTGGACGGTGAGGCCTGGCGGACCTTCCTCGACCAGGTGCCCCGAGCGGGCTTCTCCTTCCTCGACCTGTCCATCGACGAGTCCTCCGAGCGGGAGGCCCGCCTGGACTGGGACGCCGGGCAGTGCCGTACCGTGCGCCGGGCCGCCGAGGCGGCCGGCACCTTCATCGGCGGGATCTGCCTGTCCCTGCACCGCCGGATCGGCCCCGGATCGGCCGACCCGGCCGTGCGTCGCCGCGCCCGCGAGGTCATGGCCCACGGCCTGCGGGTCTGCCACGAGCTGGGCGTCCCGGTCATCCAGCTCGCCGGCTACTACTGCTACTACGAGGAGCCGCATCCCGACGCCGAGCGCTGGTACGCCCAGCTCCTGGCCGACGCCGTCCCCCTGGCCGCGCGCCTGGGCGTCGTCATGGGGATCGAGAACGTCGACGGCGACGACGTCACCTCCCTGACCAAGGCGATGGAGCTCGTCGAGGCCGTCGACTCGCCCTACCTCCAGCTCTACCCCGACCTGGGCAACATCGCCGAGCAGGGCCTCGACCCCGGCGTCGAGCTCGCTGCCGGAGAAGGTCACATGGTGGCGATGCACGCCAAGGACGTGCGCCCCGGCGAGCCCCGCCGCGTGGAGATGGGCACCGGCGTCGTCGACTGGGACCGCTCCTTGGCGCTGCTGGCCGCCCAGGGCTGGAGCGGCCGCCTCATGATCGAGATGTGGAACGACGATGCCCCGGACTCCCTGAGTCGCTGCGCCGCCGCCCGCGCCTTCATCGAGGACCGGGCCGCCTCGGCGGGACTGCCCGTCGTGGCGCCGTAGAGCCGCCATCGAGCCGCCGCTGAGCGGAGACCTCGCCGGAAGCCTCCTCCCCGCTGCTCCTAACCGCCTCATCACCCACCGGACCGTACAACCGCACCTGACACCACCCCGAACCACGAGCGGCACCGCTGCCGCTGCTTAGGAGAATCGACAATGAGGTACGACCTGACAACCATCGGCGAGGGACAGATCCGGCTGACCTGCGAGCGCGGGGACCGCCTGGCCACCGCCCGGTCCCTGCGCATGACCGCCGCCGGCTCCGAGGCCAACGTCGCCGGGCTCCTGTCCGAGCTCGGCCGCGCCACGGCCTGGACCACCAAGCTGCCCCGCGGAGAGCTGGCCGACCGCATCGCCCTGGAGTACTCCGCCGTCGGTGTGGACATGAGCCACGTCGTCATGACCGATGAGGGCCGCGTCGCCCTCTACTTCCTCGAACCGGGCGAGTTCCCGCTGCCGGGCAAGGTCACCTACGACCGCGAGTACACGCCCTTCCGCAGCATCGTCCCCGAGGAGTTCGACTGGGACGCCCTGCTCGACACCCGCCTGGTCTTCCTCACCGGGATCACGGCGGCCCTGACCCCGGACACCGCCCGGGTGGTGCGCTACGTCGCCGACGCCGCGCGCGACCGGGGCGTCGACGTCGCCCTCGACGTCAACTTCCGCTCCCTGCTGTGGGACGGGGAGCAGGCCCGGGCCGTCCTGGAGCCGATCGCCAGGGGCGCCTCGATCCTGTTCTGCTCGCGCACCGACGCCGGGATCGTCTTCGGAATCCCGGGTCAGGGCGTGGAGGTGTGCCGGGCGCTGCGCGAGGAGATCGGCGCTCCCACGGTCGTGTCCACCGACGGGCGCGCCGGCACCTACCTGTCGACCGCCGCCGAGGGCGAGCGCGTCTACGAGATCAAGTCCGTCCCCGTCGTCGACCGCCCCGGGGCGGGGGACTCCTTCGTGGCCGGCACCCTGCACGGCTGGCTCGACGGCGACGTGAGCCGGGGCATCGAGATCGGCACCAAGGTGGCCTCCCTGGCCCTGACCCATCACGGAGACCTCACGCACGTGCGCCCCGCGGAGCTGCTCCAGGCGCAGGGCTCCGACATTGTCCGCTGACCGGCCTCGCGCCGGCTCCACCGTAGATTGGACCGCATATGAGTACCGCATCGGGCAGCGCAGCGCCGTCAGCCGCCGCGAGCGCCCTGGAACAGATCGACTCCCGGCCCCTGACCGGCCACCAGCGAAGCATCATCGGACTGGCGATCGTCGCCAACGTCTCGGAGTTCTTCGACATGTTCCTCATCGGCTTCGCCGTCGTCCAGCTTCAGAAGGAGTGGAGCCTGGGCGGCTTCGAGACCGGTGTCATCCTGGCCTGCTCCGGGCTGGGAACCGTCCTCGGCGCGATCCTGTGGGGACGGGCCGCCGACAGGATGGGCCGACGACGCACCTTCTCCTGGTGCGTCCTGCTCTTCACCGTCTTCACCCTGGCCTCGGTGTTCACCCCCACCGGCTGGTGGGGCATGCTCGCCCTCCTGCGGGTGCTGGTCGGTGTGGGCGTCGGAGGCCTCAATATCGTCTCCATCCCCTACGTCCAGGAGTTCGTCCCCACCAGGCAGCGCGGCCTGCTGGCCGGGCTGGGCTCGGTGTTCATCCCGCTGGGCCTCTTCCTGGGGTCGCTGGCCCAGCGCGCCATGCACGACAACTGGCGCGGACTCATCGCCCTGGGCGCGATCCCGATCCTGCTGCTGGCCTGGATCAGGCTCGTCCCGGAGTCGCCCCGCTTCCTCCTCTCACAGGGGCGCGAGCGCGAGGCGCGCGAGTCCATCGCCTGGGCCCTGGAGCTGAGCCCCGACGCCGTCGGCGCCCTGCCACCGGTGGAGACCGAGCAGCGGATCGCCTACTCCGAGCTGCTGCGCAAGCACTTACGGCCCCTGCTCATCGTCTCGATCGGCTCCTTCTGCTTCATCCTGGGCTCCTTCACCGTGCAGTCCTGGGGGCAGACGCTCCTGGAGGTCGGCTTCGACGACATCGATGCCGACACCGTGGGCACGCTCTTCATGGGCGTCTCCCTGGTGGACCTGCTCGGGCGCCTGGCCTCGGCCTGGCTCGCCGACCGGATCGGGCGGCGCTGGACGATGTTCTCCTTCGGCCTCATCGGGGCGGCGGGAGCGGTCATCGTGGCCTTCTCCGCCCACTGGGAGACCTCCTGGATCATCTTCTTCACCGGCATCTGCATCACCATGGGCTTCGGCGACGGGGCCTTCGGGATCCTCAACGCCTTCGGCGGCGAGCAGTTCCCCAACGACGCCCGGGGGACCGGGCTGGGCCTGGGCTACGGCCTGGGGTCGAGCGCGAAGATCGTCGGCCCGCTGCTCATGGGGGCGATGATCGGTTCGGACAACCTCAAGGAGCTGGCCCACCCGCTGGCCGCCGTCTTCCCTGCCTTCCTGTTCTTCGCGGCCATGCTGGTCCTGGGCGGTTTCGTCTACCTGCTGGCCCGTGAGACCAAGGGGGAGGTCCTCGAGGACATCTGAGCCGCCTGAGCCGTCCGAGGTACCCGAGGTACCCGGCGTCGTCGTCGGACTCACCTCCGACGCCTGTGGGCGCTCAGGGAACATGAACAGATGTGCGGGGTCCGCAACCGGCTGGTTGCGGACCCCGCACCCTTGTGGCCGACCGGCTAGTGCTGGCCGTAGACGTGCTGGTACCGGTCGTTGAGGCGGTCCACCATGTCGGCCGGGATCGGCTTCACGTCTCCGAGCTGCTCGGCGATGCTCATCGTGCGGGCGACCTCCTCGCACATGACGGCGGCCTTGACGGCGTCGCGCGCGTCCTTGCCCACGGTGAAGGGGCCGTGGTTGGCCATGAGGACCGCCGGGGACCTGGAGCCCTCCAGGGTCTCCACGATGCCGCGGCCGATGGAGTCGTCGCCGATGAGGGCGAAGGGGCCGATCGGGATATCACCGCCGAACTCGTCGCCCATCATGGTCAGGGCGCAGGGGATCGGCTCACGGCGCGCGGCCCAGGCGGTGGCGTAGGGGGAGTGGGTATGGACCACGCCGCCGACGTCGTCGCGGTGCCGGTAGACGTAGGCGTGGGCGGCCGTGTCGGAGGAGGGTGTCAGACGGGCCGGGGTCCCGTCGTCGATCTTCTCCCCGTCGAGGGTGCACACCACCATCGTGTCCGCGGTGAGCTCGTCGTAGGAGACCCCGGAGGGCTTGATGACGAACAGGTCGGTCCTGACCGGCCCGTCCCCGCGGTCGACGACGACCCGCTCGGAGACGTTGCCGGCGGTCCACACCACCAGGCCCCAGCGGGGCAGCTCGGCGTGCAGCTCGGCCACCCGCTGCCGGGTGTCCGCCACCGCCTCGCGCAGGTGCTCGTCGAGGTCGGCCAGGATGATCCTCTCGCTCATGCGTGTGCTCCTTCATCGCCAGTGCGTTTCTGTTGGGTTCACTGGCGATTCTTCGGAGCCGGCCTGTCGGCGTCACCACGCCCGGTGCACGAATGTTCACGGCCGTTCCCGGACGACGTCTCATGATGCCGGTGCCCTCAGAGCTCGCCGGGACGTGTGATGCGGCCGGGTACAGGAATCCTGTACCCGGCCGCATCACACGTCCCCGTTCGCCCGGGGCGGGGCGGGCCTTCAGCCCTCCTGGTGCTCGACGACGTCGACCGGGGCCTCGCCGTCATCGCCTTCGGAGGCGCCGGAGTCCGGCAGGTGACCGCCCACCATGTCGGTCAGGCCCGTGCCCACCAGGCTGCGCAGGATGACGTCGAGCTGCTCGACGTTGCTGGCCACGGCCTTGGGCAGGGCTGAGGCGCCCTCGGTGGAGATGATCGACAGGTCGCGCACGCTGGCCAGCGGCTCGCTCAGGGCCCGCGCGATCTCGGGGGCCTTGTCCAGCAGCATCTGGCGGGTGGCGGCCTCGCCGTACTTGGCCAGGGCGTCGGCCTTGTCGCTCATGGCCTTGGCCTCGGCCTCACCGGCGGCGCGGATCGTGTCGGCCTCGGCCTGGCCGCGGGCGGCGATGGCCTCCGCCTCGGCGCGGGCCCGGGCCGCGGTCGCCTTGGCCTCGGCCTCGGCGCGGGCCACGGTTGCCCGGGCCTGGGCCTCGGAGTCGAGCCGGGTGCGCTCGGCGTCGGCCTCGGCGCGCAGCAGCGCCTCGGTCTTGGAGGCCTGAGCCTCCTGCTCGCGCTGGTAGCGGGCGGCGTCGGCGGGCTTGCGGACCGTGGAGTCCAGCTCGCGCTCGGTCAGGGCCGCCTTGGCCTCGGCGGCCTCCTGGCCGATGATGGCGATCTCGCGCTCCTTGGCGGCGCGGGCGATCGGCCCGGCGGAGTCGGCGTCGGCCTGGGCCTTGTCCGTCTCGGCCTTGAGCTGGGCCTGACGCAGGGACAGGTCGCGCTCGCGCTCGGCGATCTGCTGGCGGGAGGTGACCTCGGCGTCGCGGGCCTCGCGCTCGGCGTTGGCCCGGGCGATGCGGGCGTCCTTCTCGACGCGCTGCTGCTCGGGGACACCCAGGGAGTCGATGTAGCCGCCGGCGTCGGTGATCTCGGAGACCTGGAGCATGTCGATCTCCAGGCCCATGTTGGACATGATGCTCTTGGCGTCGTCGAAGACGTTGCGCTGGAGGGCGTCACGGTCGGAGATGAGGTCGGTGACCGTCATGTGGCCGATGATCGAGCGCAGGGAGCCGATGAGCGCCTCCCGGGCGGAGTCGGCGATGGCCTGGTCCGTGTTGGGCTTGCCCAGGAAGCGCTTGGCGGCGGCGCGCACCTGCTCGTCGGAGTCGCCCACCTTGACGGCGGCAACGGCCGAGACGCTGACGTTGATCTTGTTCTCGTCCTCGGCAGTGACCTTGAAGCCGATCGTGGTCTGGGTGAAGGGCAGGTACTGGATGGACTGGATGACCGGCAGCACGAAGTCGCGCCCACCGGGGTGGATGATCTTGACCGTGCCCCGGTTCGACCCGGAGATCAGGCCGGTGAGGTTGGCGGGGACGACGACGATCCGGCTGAACAGGTAGGCCACTACCAGCAGCGCGATGATGACGATGACGACAATGGCGCCGATGATCGATGCATCCATGCGGTATTCCTTTCTTTGCGGGGAGATGGGACGGAAAAAAGAAGGAGCGGGTCGAGGGGGAGGGACGCGGTGAGAACGGGGAACGAGGAGGGCTGGGCCGCTGCCGTGGCTCGACGGGGGCTCAGTCGTCGATCAGCCCCCAGGGGGTGATGGTGAGGGTGGAGTCGACGGCGTCGAGCACCCAGGCGCTCTGACCCGAGCGCAACGGCTCCTCCGATCGTGCCGGCAGGGTCAGCTGGTTGCCGCGCGTGACGGCCCGGACCTCACCGGTGCCGTCCTTCCACCACAGGACGGTGACCTTCTCCCCGATGAGCTCGGCGGCGGTGGGCGGAGCCGTGTCCAGCGGCATGGTCCGCCTGAGGCGGTTCCACAGCCAGCGCGTGACCGCGCCCGAGGTGAGAGCCAGTGCTGCGGCGACGCCCCACACGACGGCCACCGGCACCTGCACGGCGGTGGAGCCCGACACGGCCGTCATCCCCATGCCGATCGCGCCGAAGACGGCCACCGGCAGGGCGAGGACCGGCACCATCCCGTCGGGGAGGAAGGCGTCCAGCAGCCCGTCGAACAGGACCCCGACCAGGAGGATGACGCAGCCGATGATCGCGCACCAGGCGAAGATGCTCACGCCAGTCCCCTTTCATGGAGGCCCGGTGGCCTCCTACCCCCGGATTCTGCCACGGTGGCCGGAGCTGGACGCCGAGATGAGATGGGGAGAAGAACCCGGCGGTTGTGGTTGGCTCAGGCGCCGCGAGCCCGGGGGAGCTCGGCGGAGTCCTGCAGGGACGGGGGAGTGGAGGACCAGGCGGCCGACGTCGGGGCGGCTGCCTGCGTCGTCAACGGTGCGGACGCGGGTGGACCGGTGGGAACGGCCACGGTGGTCACGGTCTCCTGGGCGCTCGGGTCGGTTGCGGGGGTGAGGCCTGCCGGTGCGGCCGTGCGGGCCGGGACGGCCACCGCCCGGTGGGCTCCGACGGCGCCGGCTGGCACGGCGCCGGCTGCGGACACGGCGGAGTGCTGCTCGGCTCGCTGAGGCGTGGGCAGAGCGGGCGGGGCGGTGGCGGGCATACCGGCCTCGCCGGGCGCCTGAGCGGGTACCTGAGCCGTGCCCTGGGACGGCAGGACTCCGTAACCGTCCGCTCCTGCCGCCCTGGTGGCCGGCGCAGGCACGGCGGGGCCGGCGGGGGCGCTGGGGGCTCCTGGCTGCTGCGGGCCTGCGGGCACCGTGACCGTCTGGGCGGCGACCGCCGTGGCCCTGGCCGCGGAGTCGGCCGGGGGCGTCAACGGCGAGCCGGCCCGGGCATGGGTGGCCGGCCCTGGCTGCGGCTGCGCCGGGGCCGTGGCGGAGGGCGAGGCAAGTGCCGCCGGCGGAGCGGATGTCGCCGACGTCCCCGAAGCGGCCGGCGCGTGCGGCTCGGCTGCGCGGCCCCGGGGCAGCGCCTCGGGGAAGGCGGGCGCGAAGACGGGCTCGGTCTCCTCGGTGCTGGCTGACGACGTCGAGGCCCCAGCCTCCCGAGCCGTCGCCGATGTCGCTGATGACGGCAATGTCGACAATGTCGCCGATGTCGCCGTGGAGGTTCCCGAAGCCGTCGTTACCGCCTCCGGGACGGCTGCGGCCGCCTGCGCGGGCGGAGTGGTCGGGGAGGCCTGGGAGCGCCGACGTCGCGAGATGCGGCTGGGCGTCGGGTCCTCGAAGACAGGGCGCTGGGTCTCGGGCGCGCGATGGCTCTCCGGACCTGCCGGACCTGCCGGGTGAGTCGATGCGGGAGTCGGTGTGGGAGCTGCTACGGGACTCGTCGGGCGAGCCGCTGAGGAAGCCACTGTGGAAGCCGTTGCCGGAGCCGCTGGCGCGGGCTTGCCGGTCGCCGTGTGCGCGCCCCGACGTCCCGGGGTCAGTGGGGGCCACACGACGTCGGACTCGGGCAGTGCGGGGCCGGTCGCCGGTGCTCCCGTCGCTGCGTTCGTCACCGTCGTCGCCGCCGTCGCTGTATTCGTCGCGGTCGTCGTCACCGGTGCAGCCGTCCCGGCCGCCGCCGCCGAGGCCTCCCGCGCCACGCGGCTCTGCGCCCGGCGCGAGCGTCGTCGAGAGGTGTCAACGGTGGCCCCGGTGGAGGGGGCGGCAGCGCGTGCGGTGCTCGCCGGGCCCACCGGGCTCGCGGATCCGGTGGACTGAGAGGAGCCGGCGGGGGGCGGGTAGTCGGCGAACCTGGCGATGTGGTCGAGGTCGTAGTGGGACGGGTCCTGGCCGGCGTTGCGCAGCACGTCCTCCAGGGGGCTGAGCAGGGCCAGTCGGAAGGCGGGATCGACGCAGCGCGCGTTGACCGCGCCCCAGATCTGGTCGGCGGTCAGGGACTCCTCGGAGGAGCCCAGGTCGTTGCGGATCGCGGTGACCAGGTCGGACTCCAGGCGCGCGTAGGCCATGGCGTAGGCGCTGGGCCACGGGGCCTCGGGCCGCTGGGTGCGCAGGAGGGCGAAGTTGCGCAGCGCCCGCAGCACCTCGTCCGAGCCGCCCACGAGCGCCCCGACCCGCAGCCGGTCCAGCGCCTCGTTCTTCATCGTCCCTGTGCTCTCGGGGCCCAGCAGGTGCTTGGAGTCCTCAACGACCTCCCGCAGGAAGACCCGGTAGGCGGCGATGCTGTCGGGTGTCGTGCGCTCCTTGGTCATGGAGCGCAGCCGCTCGGCGGCGTGCCTCGCTGCCAGGCGGGCCGAGCTGGCCTCGGACTGGACCTCGTTGATCCGCGAGATGCTGGCGCGGGAGATCCGCGAGGCCTCCTTGAGGGCCAGGTCCGCGTGCGCCGTCGAGCGCCGTGCGGCGAAGACGGCGGCGACGGCGACCAGGATGGCGACACCGGCTGCGATGGAGGCCACGACGGCGACAACGGACAGGTCCATGCCCCTATCCTGCCCGGAATCGACTCAATGGTGCCGCGAAAAAAGGGTCTCCCCAGATAGTCCCCAGAATCTCTGCGGGAGGTGTTCAGGTGTGGTGGTGGTCGCGCTCACATTGCGCAAGGAGGATACGAATGTCCTTCAGGATCGTGCCTTCAAGGCCGTGGCGAGGAGCCCGTCTCGGCGCGGACGCACCATCAGTCCCGGCGACTCACCTGTGTGGAGCAGTCCGTGAACTCGAAGGTGCGTCCGCGACGCCGGAGACCGGCCGGCGCCGGTTCGCCGAGCGGCGCATCCGTGCCTCCAGGACGGCCGTGACCTGCACCGATGTGCACGGGACGGGATCCTTGGGACCTCTGGCGCTACGCGGTGGCTTGCAGCGCGGTAGCGTCGGCGCCATGAAGAAACTCATCAACTCCGTTGACAACGTGGTCACGGACGCCCTGCGGGGCATGGCCGCGGCCCACCCCCACGAGCTCGACGTCGACCTCGACCAGCACGTCGTCTACCGCCGCAGGCGCAAGGAGCAGGGCAAGGTCGCCATCGTCTCCGGCGGCGGCAGCGGGCACGAGCCGCTCCACGGCGGTTTCGTGGGCACCGGCATGCTCGACGCCGCCTGCGCCGGCGAGATCTTCACCTCCCCGGTCCCCGACCAGGTGGTCGCGGCCACCACCGCCGTCGACCGCGGCGCCGGCGTCCTGCACGTCGTCAAGAACTACACCGGCGACGTCATGAACTTCGAGATGGCCGCCGAGATCGTCGACGCCGACTCCGGCATCCAGGTCGCCGCCGTGGTCACCAACGACGACGTCGCCGTCGAGGACTCCCTCTACACCGCCGGACGACGCGGCGTGGGCGTGACCGTCATGGTGGAGAAGATCGCCGGCGCCGCCGCCGAGGAGGGCCGCCCGCTGGATGAGGTCGCCGGCATCGCCGAGCGCGTCAACGCCGCCGGCCGCTCCATGGGAATGGCCCTGACCTCCTGCACCGTCCCGGCCAACGGCAAGCCCTCCTTCGACCTTCCGGCCGACGAGATGGAGATCGGCATCGGCATCCACGGCGAGCCCGGCCGCCACCGCGAGAAGATCGCCGGTGCCGCCGAGGTTGCCGAGCGCCTCGTCACCCCCGTCCTGGCTGAGCTGACCGAGCTGGAGCTGCCCGCCGCCGGTCCCGACGAGGGCGTCATCGCCATGGTCAACGGCATGGGCGCCACCCCGCTGCTCGAGCTCTACCTCATGTACGGCGAGGTCGCCCGCCTCCTGGAGGCCGCCGGGATCACGGTGGCCCGCAACCTCGTGGGCAACTACATCACCAGCCTCGACATGGCCGGCTGCTCCCTGACCCTGGTGCGCGCCGACGCCGAGCTGCTGCGGCTGTGGGACGCGCCCGTGAGCACCCCCGGTCTGCGCTGGGGAGTGTGAGGACCTGACACAATCGGGTCGCCCGCAGTGGCTGCGGGTGGTCCGAGGGAACCGTGAAGGAGGAGGGACATGACGAAGGACGCGGGAGCCTCCCGCCAGACACTGGACGTGGTGGACCTGGAGGCGTGGGTGCGTCGCAGCGCCGAGCTCATCACCGAGCACGCCGAGGAGCTCACCGACCTGGACGCCGCCATCGGTGACGCCGACCATGGCACCAACATGAAGCGTGGCCTGAACGCCGCGGCCGACGCGGTGGAGGCCGGCTCCTTCCCGGGCGCCGACGCGCTGCTCAAGAAGGTCGGCATGACCCTGGTCTCCACCGTCGGGGGAGCCTCCGGACCCCTGTACGGAACCTTCTTCCTGCGCACCGGAGGCGCCCTGGCGGGCCACGGCAGTCAGGACGGCGTTGACGCCCGGGCCCTCGCCGACGGCCTGGAGGCCGGGGTCGGCGGCATCGCCGCACGCGGCCGCGCCACCACGGGGGAGAAGACCATGCTCGACGCCTGGAGCCCCGCCCTTGAGGCGCTGCGCGCCCACCCCGACGACCTCGCCGAGGGCGTGGCCGCCGCCGCGCGGGCCGCGGCCGAGGGGCGCGACGCCACCAAGCCGATGGTGGCCACCAAGGGGCGGGCCTCCTACCTGGGGGAGCGCTCGGCGGGCCACATCGACCCCGGCGCCGCCTCCACCGCCCTCCTCCTGGCCGCTCTCGACGACGTCGTCGCCGGAAGGACGGCGTGATTCCGGTGAGCGTCGCATCCCCGCAGAGCCTGCAGCCGAGCGGCGTAGCAGACAGTGCCGCCAGCGTCGGCATCGTCCTGGTCTCCCACTCCCGGGCCCTGGCCGAGGCCGCCCTGGACCTGGCTCGCCGGCTCATCGTGTCCGTCGACGTCCCTGTCGAGCTGGCCGCGGGGCTCGACGACGGCGCGCTGGGCACCGACCCCGGCGCCGTCGTCGACGCCGTGGAGCGGCTCGCCGCCCGGTGCGAGGGGGTCCTGGTCCTGGCGGACCTGGGCAGCGGGATCATGAGCGCGGAGATGGCCCTCGAGATGCTCGACCCGGCTGTGGTCGAGCGGGCGCGCCTGTCCGCGGCGCCCTTCGTCGAGGGACTGCTCGGTGCCTACGGCGCCGCCGGGATCGGCAAGGACCTGCCGGCCGTGGCCGCCGAGGCCGATGGCGCCGCCGAGGCCAAGCGCTCCCAGGTGACCGCCTTCTGACGCCGCCCGGGGGGGGCGCACCGGATAGCACCGAATAGCTCTGGGTAGCTCAGGGCTACCCCGGGCGGTTCACGCGCGGTTGGCGAAGCGCTCCAGGAGGGCGGCGTCCCCACCGACGACGAGCACGTCCTCGGCCGAGACCAGGATGTCCGAGGTGGAAGACGGTCATGGGTGGGAGTGCGCGGAGGTCTTCAGGGGGTGGCCGCTTCCATGATCGTGGTGCTGGGAGTTGCTCGGGGGTGGTCGATATTGGCGGGGTGCCTCATGTCAAGGTGCCCGCGAAGTGTCTTCGGTGCCTCATGTAGGAATGCCCGCCAGGTTGAGGGGTGGTTAGGAGGCTTTCCTGACTCGTACGCCTTTGTGGACGTCGGGCAGGATGCTTGGGATCTGGGCGAGGTAGAGCTGGTCGGTCTTGTCCTTGGCCAGGCGGATGAGAACGTCCTGGAGCTCGATGATGCGGCGGGTGATAGAGGCGGGGTTGAGCTGGTTGCGGTACGAGACCAGGTCAGTCTTCTGGGCCTTGGTCAGGGCGCTGGTGTCCAGCAGCCGGTCCAGTGGGGTACGAGGAGCGTCGTAGAGGCGCTTGCGCCTGCCGGCCTTATCGGTGCCCCATCCGATGGGCTTGCGGGTGGGGGTCAGGAAGTTGAGCTTGACGTTGACCTGCTCCCAGAGACGGCCCAGGACCTCGCGCTCCTCGCTGGTGTCGTAGCGGTAGTAGAAGGCGTAGCGGCGCACCAGGTGGTTGTTCTTCGACTCGATGGTGGCCTGGTCGTTCTTCCTGTAGGGGCGTGAGCGGGTGAAGTAGATGTCCAAGTCCCCGGCCCAGCGCACCACGCTGTGGTTGATGAACTCTGAGCCGTTATCGAAGTCCATGCCCAAAACGGGGAACGGGACGCATCCCACGGCGGCGTCCAGGGCGGAGATGATGTGCTTCTCAGCGTTGTTTCGGATTGAGCGAGTGAAGGTCCACCCCGTGAGCGCGTCGGTCATGTTCACAGTCCGGGTGAACTCTCCTTTGAGGGTCGGCCCGCAGTGGGCGACGGTGTCGACCTCGAAGAACCCAGGCTCAGCCTCGATCTCGTCACCGGCCTTGCGGATCTTGATGGAGCTGCGCAGCAACGGACCGGCCTTGGTCGTCGACTTGCCCCGCAGCTGCTCGGTAGCCCGCACCGGGGCGAGGTAGCGGTCAATGGTCGCCGCGCTCATGGCCACCAGCTCGTCTCTGACGGCTGGGGTGTAGCGCGGCTCGTCGTCGAGCTCACCGCTCGCCTCCAGCAGGTCCAGCAGCAGCGGCATGGACTCCTTGAGGTACTTGCCGCACTGCCCGCCGCTGGCGGCCCACACTCGCTGGAGCACCTTCAAGGCGTCGTAGGAGTACCTGCGGGCTCTAGCCCTTCGCTCCGCCGACTTTCGGCGACCCGGTGGGCGCTTGGCTGCGGCCACCAGGCGTCGGCGCGCGTTGTCCCGACTCCAGCCAGTGACTGCGCAGACCTCATCAAGGATCCGTCCCTTGTCCTTCTTCGACGCCCTCGTGTACACCCTGGCGTACTTTCCCGTGATCTCGGCCCTGGCCTGCATCGACAACCCACTTCCCATGCCCACCACGGTCCACGAGCTTCGCGGGCAGTCCTACATGAGGCACCGAGCCTCTTACGCGGGCATCCTTCATGAGTCTCGTCGATTGGTTGACGTCGGGTTGCAGGAGCGTAACAATGGTGCGGTACAAATAGCCTGATGCAGCGGGAGACGAGCCGATGAGTACTGGTACCTTGTACATCGATCCCGAGATTCTCGACCATGCGGCTGGGAGGCTTGATGGTGTCGCTGGTGGTCTTGAGGGTGCCTCCTTCCCGGCGGACCCAGATGTCGGCCGTTCTTCTTCTGCGGTGTCGACGGTGCTGAGTCGACTGTCCTCCAGGACGTCGGGGGCGGCTTCCTCACTGCGCACCACGGCCAGCGGGTTGAGGGTGACCGCCTCGAGCTTCCGCGACACGGACGAGGAGGTCGCCTCCGCCACTCCTACTGCTACCCGGGGCGGTGTCTGAATGGCTCTTGATGCGCGGGTTGTCACTGAGCCGTCCGGAGCCTGGAACGCGGCACAGAGCTTGAAGTCGATCTCGACGACGGTTTCGGACGCCTCTGAGGACGTCGCCTCCGTCCGCGGGTTAATTGCCTCGGAGTGCTCCGGTGAGGCCACGTATGCGGCGGTGTCGAGGCTGAGCACTCAGGGCACCGACCTCGGTGACGCCTCTGCTGACGCCTTGACCCTGTCCAAGGCGCTCAATGACTTCGCCTACTCCATGGACTCGGTCAAGAACCGGCTCGTGGACGTGATCGCCAACGCCACGGCTGCCGGGCTGGTGGTCTCCGGCAGCACCATCCAGGAGCCCGTGGAGGAGGGCTCCGACGCGGACTACGCCACCAAGAAGGCTATGGCCGGCATTAAACAAAGTTTCCTTCTGGGGTTGTGTTGTCGGGTGGTTTTGGGGGTATCGATATAGAATGTGTGTGTGGTTGTTGATGTGACTGCGGAGGAGCGGGATGTTCTTCTGGCGTGGAAGAAACGCGGTGACTCGTTCGTCCTGGTGCGTTTAAAGGCTGAGGCCATTTTGTATGCCTCTCGTGGTGTCGGCACGGGTGTTATCGCTGAGATGGTCGGCCGCAGCCGCAGGACGGTGAGCAACTGGCTGCGCCGCTGGCGGTGCTCCAGGTTGCACTCGGTTGTCACTGGGCACGCCGGCAACGAGAACGCCGCCAAGCTCACCCGCGCCCACAAGGAGCAGCTCAAGCGGATCCTGAGTAGGCCACCGGCCCAGAGCGGGATCAGGGCGGACTTCTGGGACGTACCGGCCCTGCGTGACGTGGTGCGGATCAAGTTCGGCGTGGAGTACGCCTCAGACTCCTCCTACCAGCTGCTCCTGCGCTTCGTGGGGATGAGCTTCAAGCTGCCCGACCCCTTCGACAAGCGCCGCGACGAGGCCGCCGTCACCGAGCGAATGGACCAGGTCCGTCAGGAGGTCGCCGACCTGCTGGCCCGGGGCTGGGAGGTCTACACCGTCGACGAGGTGCGCGTCGAGCACGAGGCCGTCACCCGGCGTATGTGGCTGCCCACCGGCCGTCGGACCAAGATCTATGTCGACCGAGAACGCTCGGCCCAGTCTTTCTTCGGCGCCCTGAGCCTGACCAGCAAGCAGGTGCGCGTCTACCCCATCGAGGGCAACCAGAACGCCGAGCAGGTCACCCTGGCCCTGGCCCGTCTGGTACGCGAGACGGCAAACGACAAGATCGCTGTTGTTCTTGACAACGCCGGCTTCCACCACGCCAAGGCGGTCACTGACCTGTATGAGCCCGGCCAGGCCCTGGAGCGCGTCAGGCCGATCTACCTACCTCCTTACGCGCCCGACCACAACCCAATAGAGCACGTCTGGAACACCGCCAAGAAGAACATCTCAAACATACAACGAGACAACCCCGAGGAAACCTACACCGCATTCACCAGCTACATCACCAGCCGCACCTTCGACTACGACTTCGAGCACCTACCCATCACACCAACCCAAGAAAAGCTTGATTAAAGACCGCCATACCTACGACACGCTTGACTCGACTCTGTCCGTGATTCGTGCCGATGAGTCGGCGGCGCATGATGCGCTCATCTCCGTCTGCGACTCCCTCAAGAGCGTGGGGGAGTGGTTCCGGGACAAGTATCTTCCCACGGGGGCTCCGGGTGACTTCTCCAAGGCTGTCGGCTGGGCGAACCGGGTGGCCATCGGGACTCGTTGGGGCACGATCGGGGCGATCGCCAGGTTCCAGCCGCGTTACCCGAAGTGGCATCCGGGTGCGGGGCGGTTCATGTCGGCGGCGGATCGTTCGAAGATGGGACTGCTGGAAACCCTGTGGGCCAGGACCAAGCCGAGCAACTGGGTCAACAAGCCCTACACCCGTGGGACCACGGCGTGGAAGGCACAGCGGGCCGTGACCAAGGCCGCGCCTGCGCTCAAGTGGGCGGGTCGTGCGTCGACTGTGCTCACGGCGGGTCTGGCTGGGGCCGAGCAGTACCAGAAGGACTCGGCCAATCCCTCCGTGGGCGAGGGGGAGAAGATCGCGCGTGCCAGCACGCAGGCCGTCACGCAAGGGGCTGGCGGCTGGGGCGGTGCTTGGGTTGGAGCCCAGGCCGGGATGACGATCGGTGCTCTCGGAGGCCCGGTTGGGATCGCCGTGGGCGGTATTGTCGGTGGTGCGATCGGCGGGATCGCGGGATCCGCCGCGGGTAAGTGGCTCGGTGACAGGATTAATGGGGGCTGGAGCAAGCTGTTTCACTGATGGTGTCGGGACTGCTGGGGGGTGACTTGCTGTGTTGGCGATTGGGTGTTTCGTGTTGGGGGCGTTCGGCCTGGTCTATTGGGGGTTGGCGATGTTCACGGACACGGGGCCGGGTGAGTTCGCTCGGGAGATTAATGCGGAGGAGGGGGGTAAGAACAATCTGAGTCTCACAATGCCTTCCCTGGGATTGATGTTCCTTTTTGCTGCGGCGGCTATGTGGGCTGGTGATAATTCGGTGCTTGAGGTTGTCTTCGCCTTCATATCGGTGTTCTTCTTGCTGGTTGCAGCGGTGAGTCGTTTGCCGGTTCCTTTGCCGGTGTGGATGTATCCGCAGTGGCATGTGGAGTGGCGGCGTCGGCGTCGGCGTGAGCGGATCTCGGGGGAGAGTTCCTGGCGTGACACCTCGGGGTTGGGGCCTGGAGAACGGTCTTCGTCTGCGTCTCCTGAGTCACCGGTTGATCTGTAGGGTCATGTTATCGGCAAGGGGGCGGGAGACTTGATCAGCGAGGGTGTCAGTAAGCTGTTTCACTGATGGTGTCGGGACTGCTGGGGGGTGACTTGCTGTGTTGGCGATTGGGTGTTTCGTGTTGGGGGCGTTCGGCCTGGTCTATTGGGGGTTGGCGATGTTCACGGACACGGGGCCGGGTGAGTTCGCTCGGGAGATTAATGCGGAGGAGGGGGGTAAGAACAATCTGAGTCTCACAATGCCTTCCCTGGGATTGACATTCCTTTTTGGTGCGGTGTTTGGTTTTGGGGAGCCTGACTCGGTGTTTGAGATTGTCTGCGGCTCCATATCGGTGTTCTTCTTGCTGGTTGCAGCGGTGAGTCGTTTGCCGGTTCCTTTGCCGGTGTGGATGTATCCGCAGTGGCATGTGGAGTGGCGGCGTCGGCGTCGGCGTGAGCGGATCTCGGGGGAGAGTTCCTGGCGTGACACCTCGGGGTTGGGGCCTGGAGAACGGTCTTCGTCTGCGTCTCCTGAGTCACCGGTTGATCTGTAGGGTCATGTTATCGGCAAGGTGGCGGGAGACTTGATCAGCGAGGGTGTCAGTAAGCTGTTTCACTGATGGTGTCGGGACTGATAAGGGGTGACTTGCTGTGTTGGCGATTGGGTGTTTCGTATTCGGGTTGGTCTTGCTGGTTCATTGGGGTTTGGCGATGTTCACGGACACGGGGCCGGGTGAGTTCGCCCGGGAGATCAGCGCGAAGGACGGGGGTAAGAACTACCTGTCTCTAACCGCGCCTGCATCTGCGCTCACGATGCTTTTTGGTGCGGTGTTTGGTTTTGGGGAGCCTGACTCGGTGTTTGAGATTGTCTGCGGCTCCATATCGGCGTTCTTCTTGCTGGTCATAATAGTGAGTCTGTTGCCTATTTCTTTGCCGGTGTGGATGTATCCCCAGTGGCATGTGGAGTGGCGGCGTCGGCGTCGCCGTGAGCGGGTCGCGGGGGAGAGTTCCTGGCGTGACACCGCCCGGCTAGGCCCCGGAGGGGCTGCCGGTCCTGCCACCGGCCACGCCGATACTCTTGCTCTTCCCGGTTCGGCAGCAATGAACCTATCCTCCGACTCCCCAGGAGACGACATATGATTTCGAGACCGAGGTCGGACCTGCCCCAGGACTTCACGGGCAGCACCGTCAAAGTATCCGTACCTGCCGACTGGGTCCAGGTGGATCCCGAGAACATCTCTGGCATACCGGGTGGCGGGACCTACGTAAGTGTTGCCGATGCGGGGCGTGTGGATCTGATCTGCGCCGAGCAGCCGGATGCGCCTCGCTTCGCGGAGAACTGCGTCATCACCGTCGCGGAGCTTGCCGGCGGGCTCTCGGCCGAGGACTGGTTTCGGGACTCGACCACGCAGCTCGTGAGCTCCATACCCGGCTTCCAGCTGATTGACATCACCGAGTGGGAGCCGGTGGGGCCTGGCCTGCTGCGCTCCGGCGTCTACATCCAAGACGCCGTCTCGGTCACCGCCTTGCAGTGGACCTGGGTCTCCGAGATCTCGCGGCGCGGGTTCACCGCGACCTTCTCCTGCCCCACACGCAACTGCGCCGCGGCAGTGGAGCGATTCCTCGCCATGATCATGACCCTGGAGGAGATCTGATGGCACGGCTCGATACCGGCGGATACACGCCGGTCCTGATCCTCGGCGATGCCGAATGGCTGTCTGTGCGCGCTGTGGCGATGGGCGGGCGCATCCCGAGGGACCGCGTCGCCAGACGGCTGCGTCGCAGCGGTATTCTGGACGATCAGGGCATTACTCCATCGGTGGCCCCAGCCCTGCACGGAGTCACCGGTGCCACCCGACACCTCGACGTCGCCCGCTTCGAGCCGACCCGTCCGGGACAGCGCGCCGAGGCATGGATAGGCCCGCAGCGCGCGACTATCGTCAAGCATGAGCCGGACGGGTACCACATATATGGCCTTGACGAGTGCGAGGTGGCGTCGGCCTTCGTGGAGCTGCTTGACGTGCGGCCGCGCCCTAACATTGACCTGGGGCCGCGCGTCCTCCCGCAACAGGTGTACAGCATCATCGACTCCGGGGAGCTGGACGCCCTTACCAGTGAGCTGGCTGGACTTGCCCGCCGGCTCGATCGCGGCGGGGAGCCGGGACAGCTCGGTGGGCCGACGCCCCTCACCGACGGATTCGCCAGCGGACAGTGGACGCTGTCGCTGATTTCCACGAGCGTCCCGCGCGACGGCGGCTGGGAGGTCGTGGGCTCGATGACGACCCTGTCCGTTCTCGAATGCCTGTACGAGTTAATCCCCAGGTCCGTCGCCGATGCTCTCGACTCAGGAGCTCCTCCGGAGGTGGTCACCCAGAAGGCAGAGGCAGACATGCCCGAGGAGCTGGTTCTAGAGCACATGACCTCGCTGGAGCTGTGGGTGCGCGTGAGCCCCTGGTTCTTCGCCGCCTGACACGACCCGCCGCCCGCGCGAGGAGCTCACCGAGATGGATGCCGTTATCGGCGCCGCCGGGATCGGCAAGGACCTGCCGGCCGTGTCCGCCGAGGCCGATGGTGCTGCCGAGGCCAAGCGCTCCCAGGTGACCGCCTTCTGACGCCGCCCGGGGGGCCGCACCGAGTAGCTCAGGGCTACCCTCTCGGGCGGTTCACGCGCGGTTGGCGAAGCGCTCCAGGAGGGCGGCGTCCCCACCGACGACGAGCACGTCCTCGGCCGAGACCAGGGTGTCCGAGGTGGCGTACTCAAAGGGCTCGCCCGGGCTCATGAGGCCGAAGACCGTCACCCCGTAGCGGGAGCGCACCTTGGACTGGCCGATGGTGAAGCCGTGCAGCTCCGTGGGCGGACGCATCTTGACGATGGTGAAGCCGCCCTTCTCCATCTCGATGTAGTCGAGCATGCGGCCCGAGACGAGGTGGGCGGCGCGCTGGCCGGCGTCGAACTCGGGATAGACGACGTGGTGGGCACCAATGCGCCGCAGGATGCGGCCGTGAGCGCGGGAGATGGCCTTGGCCCAGATCTGGGGGGTCTCCAGGTCCACGAGGTTGCCGGTGATGAGGACTGAGGCCTCCAGGGAGGTCGCCACCCCCACAACCGCCGTGCCGAACTCGGTGGCACCCAGCTGCTCGAGGGCCTCCACGTCCGTGGCATCGGCCTCCACCAGCGGGATGCGCCCGGTCCACTGGCGCACGACCGCCGGGTTGGCCTCGACGGCCAGAACCTCGCGCCCCAGCCGGTCCAGGGTGGCGGCGACGGCTGAGCCGAAACGCCCCAGCCCGATGACGAGCGTGGAGTCGGTGCGCGAGAGCGGGGCGGGCATGGGGCCTCCTGAGGTCGGCCGTGGGACAGTGGCTCCTACGCTACCGCGTACGGCGACGGTGAAGGCTCAGGCCGATCCCGCAGACCACCAGCACCGCCGCGGCCCCGGCCAGGACCCAGGCCATCATCGTGAAGCCGCCGGAGTAGGCCTCGATCTGAGCCCGGTCAATGAGCTGGGCTCTGAGGGCCTCGACGATCTGCTTCCCGGCAGGGGACTGCGGCAGGGTCTGAGCCCGCATCATCGCCTCCGTGGCGGCGGCCTTGACCTCCTCGGTGTGGTCGGTCACGTAGTCCTGGACGTGCTGGGTGGCGTAGGAGGTCATGAGCGCGACCCCGAAGGACCCGCCGATCTGCTGGGCGGCGCTCAGGATCGCCGAGGCCAGCCCCGTCCGCCTGGCCTCGACCCCGCGGGTGCCGGAGTTGAAGGTGACCGGCATCGTGAGCCCCAGGCCGATGCCGAACACGATGAGACCGGGCAGGGCGACCTGCCAGTAGGTCGACTCCGTCGTCATGCGCGAGAAGATGAGGAAGGAGCCGGTCAGGACCGCCAATCCCAGCGGCAGGGTCCCGCGTGCCCCGAGCCTGGGCACGATGACGCGTCCGGCCGGGATGGCGGTGGCCACCAGGGCGGCGACCATCGGCAGGAAGACCACCCCGCTCTTGAACGGTGAGTAACCGAAGTGGTTCTGCATGTAGTAGGTCAGGTAGATGATCGCCCCCATCTGGGCGGCCCCGGCGATGAACTGCGTAGCGTAGGAGGCCGCCCGCACCGGCGTCGCCATCATCGACAGCGGCAGCACCGGGCGGTTCGCGAAGCGCTCGCGAATGATGAACAGCACCGCGGCGAGACCTCCGACGACCAGCCAGGCAAGGGTCGACGTCGAGGTCCAGGAGGTCTGCTGGGCCCGGTCGAGCCCGTAGACGGCGCTGAAGCAGGCGCCGCAGCCCAAGGCGAGACCGGAGAGGTCATCGGTGATGCGTGAGGTGTGGTCGCGCCGGTCGGCCGGCGGCAGGCTGCGCTGGCCGATGAGCAGGGCCGCTGCGGCGATGAAGATGTTGACGTAGAGCGCCCAGCGCCAGCTGAGCCAGTCGGTCAGAGCGCCTCCCAGGAGCAGCCCCACCGCCGCGCCCAGGCCCCCGGTGGCGCCGAAGATCGCGAAGACCCGTTCACGCTCGGTCCGCTCGGTGAAAGTGACGTTGAGCAGTGCCTGCGCGGTGGGAGCCAGGAGGGCTCCGGAGCAGCCCTGGGCCACCCGGGAGACCAGCAGCACCGGGAAGGACGGCGCCATCCCCGCCGCCAGACTGGCCACGGCGAAACCGGTCAGGCCCACCTGGTAGGAGCGGCGGATCCCCGCCACGGCGCAGAGCCTGCCGCCGAAGAGCACCAGGCCCCCGAAGGCCAGGCTGTAGCCGGTGACCGTCCAGGGGCTCTCGGACGGAGTCATCCCCAGGTCCTCCTGTATCCGCGGCAGAGCGATCGCGATGATTGTCAGGTCCAGGACGATCATCAGCTGAGTGAGAACGGCGCTGACCATGACCGCGCGACGGTTGGGCCGCCGCGTCGGCTCTGCTGCCGTCACAGCCGTCTCCTGCTGAGACGGCTTGCTCCGCTCCTTGGGAGCGGAGGGTGGAGCGGAAGTCATCGAAAGCCTCCATATCAAAATGATCGTTTTCGTTTACGCCGGAAAGTCTAGGGATGTCGCGATGCGCAGTCAACAACGATCGTTTCGATTTGGGGTGTTCCTCGTCGCCTATCCTGGGCGCATGCCACGAGTGACCGCCGCCCATCGGGAGCGTCAGACCACCCGGATCCTGCGGGCCGCTGAGGAGTGCTTCGCGCGCAGCGGCTTCCAGGCCGCCTCCATGGACGAGATCATCGCCGCGGCCGGAATGTCGTCATCGACCGTCTACCGCTACTTCCCCGAGGGCAAGTGCTCCCTCGTGCGCGAGGTCCTGGCCAGGCGGATGGGCCCGCTCGTCGAGCGGATCAAGCAGCTCGCCGAGTCCGAGGAGCCCCTCGACTTCGAGCGGAGCTTCATCGAGACGCTGATCCTGCTCAACTACGAACGGGACGGTGACACTGCCACTGCCCCGGGAGCGGGACGCCAGGATGCTGCGGATGCTGCGCTCACGGACTCAGACGGCGTCGGCCTGAGCTCCTGGGCGCCGCTGGCCTACCACGCCTGGGGGGAGCTGACTCGCGATCCCGAGATGCGCTCCATGGCCCAGGAGAACTACAACGACATCCGCGGCGGACTGACCCGCCTGTGCCGCAACGGGCAGAGAGCGGGAACGATCTCCGGTCGTCTGAGCCCCGAGCACCTGGCCTCCCTCATCCAGAAGGTCTCCTTCGGCCTCATCGTCGAGCAGCTCATCACCGGTCGCGCGGACGTCGAGAGTACGGCCGAAGCTCTCGGGCAGCTGCTCACCCCGGAGGGACCGTGATCCTGATGCGCCCGGACCGATCCTGCCGGCGGCCTGACGGTCTCGGAGCCGACCCCGCGCGGAGGTGGGGTGGTGGTCGCGGCTAGCCGATCATCGGACTGGCCTCGGGCATGCGGATGACGCGACGGCGCTCCCGCAGGGCCAGGGCGCTGGCCGCCGTCATCGTGCCCACACGCCCGACGAACATGAGTGCCACGATGACGTACTTGGCGCTCGCGGGCAGGGTGGGGGTGATGCCCGTGGACAGGCCCACGGTCGCGAAGGCGCTGACGACCTCGAACAGGATGCGGTCCAGCGGCAGGTCCGTCAGCTGCAGCAGCAGGAGCGTGGCGATCCCGACGATGCTCGCGCCGATGAAGGCCACGGCCACGCTCAGGCGCACGGTCGAGGGCGTGATTCGCCGCCCGAAGGCCTCAATGTCCTGGTCCCCGCGGGCCTCGGCGAAGATCGCCAGGATGAGGACCGCGAAGGTCGTCACCTTGATGCCGCCGGCCGTCGAGGCCGAACCGCCGCCGACGAACATGAGGGCGTCCTGGAGGAACCAGGTGGCCTCGTGCATGTGCTCGGACGGGATCGTGGACAGGCCCGAGGAGCGGGCGTTGACGCCGTTGATGAGGGCCGTGAGGATCTTCCCGCTCGTGGGCAGGGCCCCGTAGGTCAGTGGATTGGTCCACTCGAAGGCCGCGATGGCGACCGCCGAGACGACGCTCAGGGCCATATAGGTCGTCAGGGTCAGCTTCGTGTGCAGGCTCCACGTCCGGGGCCTGCGCCGGTGGCCCACGATGTCAAGGATGACGGGGAAGCCGACGGCGCCCACAAAGGACCCCAGGATGATCGGCAGCCCGATCCACCAGTCGGTGGCGTAGGCCTCCAGGCCGCCCTGGGGCATGATGACGAAACCGGCGTTGTTGAAGATCGACAGCCCCATGAATGCCGCGTACCACAGGGCGTGCCCCAGGTCGAGGCCGTGGTTGAGGAACCGGGGCAGCAGCATGAGGGTGAGGACGAGCTCGCAGCCGGCGGCCGTGTAGATGACGGCGCGCAGGAGCTTGCCGACGTCGCCCAGTCGAGACTTGTTTTCCGAGGCCGCCAGCATCCGCTGGGTCAGGCCCACGTACCGGGACACCGCCAGGGACAGCAGCGAGGCCAGGGTCATGATGCCCAGCCCGCCCACAGCGGCGGCCAGGATGATGACGACGTGGCCGAAGGTGGACCAGTAGGTCGCGGTGTCCACGATCGTCAGACCGGTGACGCACACGGCCGAGGTCGCGGTGAACAGGGCGTCGAGGAAGCTCGCCCGGTGGCCGCTGGTGGTGGCGATGGGCAGGCTGAGCAGCCCTGTCACCACGGCGATGATCCCGGCGAAGACGATGACGGCCAGTCGGGCCGGGAAGTACTTGGCCGCCCTCTCGAGTCGGTCGTGGATCCCGATGCGTCGGATCAGGCCGAGCAGTCCGCAGGGCTCGGTGCTGGGAGGCTGGGGCTGTCGGACGGCGGGCTGCTGGTCGGCGTCGTCGGCGCCGTTCGCCCCGGAGGAACGCTTCCTGGCCCGCTTCCACGGACGGCCGACGACGCCCACGAGCGGGGCGTGCCAGTGCGCCTGGCGTCGCCTGCCGGTGTGGGAGCCGCGCTCGGATCCGTTGCGGGACCCGCGGCGGGATCCGCTGTGGGACCCGCGGTGGGGCTCCGGCTCGTCTGCGGTGTCTGTCTGGGGCACGGTCGCCATTGTGGTCCTGACCGCGTGGCTTCGTCACGTTCTGGGACGGAAGCTGCTGCGCGTGTCCGGGAGCCGCCGGAATGCCTGGTGGTGGCGGATGGGGCGGTTGCCGCCCTGATAACTGAGGTTGCGTCAGCGAAAATTGATGCCCCAGTGTGAAATGCGACGCGTGTGGCGATTGGGGTCCGATAAATCCTGTGCGCTGGCTGGTGCGGGGATATATTGGCGGTGTTCCTGCCCCGACGGGGCCACCCGCGACGAACGGACCTCAAGCTCATGGCACCGGGCCTTCCCACTTCCCCCAGCGCCTCCGGCGCCCCCTCGTTCCTCACCGTGGCCGAGGTGGCGGCGATGCTGCGCGTGTCCAAGATGACCGTCTATCGAATGGTGCACTCCGGCGACCTGCCCGCGATGCAGGTCGGACGTTCCTTCCGGGTCCCCGAGCGCGCCGTTCACGACTACCTGGCCGCAGGGCTGGGTGACTGGGGCCACGACGCGTCGGAGGCGTCAGGGTCCTAGGACCCGCTAGACTCAGGCGGTCACCTGCGTGGTCGGCCGCTGAGCCTCACGCGCCGACCAACCGCCCCATGGCATAACCCTCGCCGGCCTGCCTCGGCCCGCAGGGAGGGTCTGCGGGCACTACGAAGCGAACTGCGAGGAGATCTCATGGGATCCGTCATCAAGAAGCGCCGCAAGCGCATGGCCAAGAAGAAGCACCGCAAGCTGCTTCGCAAGACGCGCCACCAGCGTCGCAACAAGAAGTGAGGCGAGCGGCCCGTCCGCGCCTCGGGGCTCCGTGCACACCGCTGGTGTGAGCGGGGCCCTGCTTGTCTCTCATGAGGAACTGACCAGGAAGAGCGGAGACCTCCGTTGACCAACGCCGATGACCGCACCCCCGTTGAGACGCCGACCGAAGCACCGCTCGCGTCGTCGAGCCTGCCGCAGCCGGTGGAGGGCGACTGCACCGTCCCGCTGAGCTCCGACGTCGACCCGTCCGCCTGGCCCGAGCCCGTCCAGGCCCTGGCCCACGCACCCGGCGCAGGATCCCGGCCGACCAGCCTGGCCGAGCTGACCACCCTGCGCGTGGGCGGCCCCGTGGGCGCCTATGTCGAGGCCTCCACCCAGAGCGAGCTGACCGAGGCGATCCGCGAGGCCGATGCCGCCGGCACCCCCGTCCTCGTCGTCGGCGGCGGCTCGAACATCATGGCCTCCGACGCCGGCTTCGACGGACTCGTCATCCGAGACGCCCGCGCCGAGGTCTCACTCGTCTCGGACTCGATGTGCGGCGGCGTCGAGGTCACGGCCACCGCCGGCACCACCTGGGACGACCTGGTGCGCGAGGCCATCGCCAGCCAGTGGGCCGGGTTCGCGCCCCTGTCCGGGATCCCCGGCACCGTCGGGGCCGCCCCGGTGCAGAACATCGGGGCCTACGGGGCTGAGGTCGCCGAGCTCATCGCCAGCGTGCGAGCCTGGGACCGCCTGCGCAACCGGGTCGTCTGGCTGGCCCTGGGCGAGCTGGGCCTGGCCTACCGCGACTCCCGCCTCAAGCAGTCCCTCACCGACGCCGAGGTCGGTGGCGGGCGCCTGTGGGGGCCGACCGGACGCTGGGTGGTCCTCGACGCCACCTTCGCCGTGCGTCAGGGCTCCCTGTCCTCCCGGGTCGCCTACTCCCAGCTGGCCGGCGCCCTCGGCGTCGAGCTGGGCGACCGCGTGCCCGAGCACGAGCTGCGCGATGCGGTCCTCGAGCTGCGCCGCTCCAAGGGGATGGTCCTGGACGGAGCCGACCACGACACCTGGTCGGCCGGATCCTTCTTCACCAACCCGATCCTGACCACGGACCAGGCCGAGAGCCTGCCCGAGGACGCCCCCCGCTTCCCGGTGACCGACCACTCCCAGGTGGTGCTCGGCACGAAGGAGGCCCCCGTCGTCGAGGGGCTGGTCAAGACCAGCGCCGCCTGGCTCATCGACCACGCCGGCTTCACCAAGGGCTTCACCGTGGAGCCCGGGGCGCCGGCCGGGCTGTCCACCAAGCACGTCCTGGCCCTGACGAACCGGGGCGGCGCCACCGGGGCGGACCTGGCGCGCCTGCGCGACGTGGTCGTCGCCGGCGTTCGCGAGCGCTACGGCGTCACCCTCGTGCCCGAGCCCGTTCAGGTCGGCTTCTAGGCTGTGGCGCGACAGTCTGCCAGGCGCCGGAGGAGTACCTGAGCGCCTGCGGACTGTCCCGCAAGATCGGCCGCCTGGGCCTCAGGTGAGTCCGCGACGAGCCAGGTACCTGAGCCGGTTACCTCTGGACTTCTCCTGTCGCAGCACCTAGCGTTTTTCGGCCTCAGGACTCGAGGGCAGGGCGGGCGTCGCCAACCAGGCATCCACCTCGGCCAGCCAGTCCCGCTTGGCGGTCGGGGAGGCCAGGGAGGCGCGGATCGACCCGCGGGCCAGCTCGGCCAGCTCGGCGTCGTCGCAGCCCAGGGCCCGGGCGATCTCGTACTGGTTGACGAGCCTGGACTGGAAGAGCAGCGGGTCGTCGGCGCTCAGGGCGATCTGCGCACCGTGGCTCATGAGTATGCGCAGGGGGACGTCGTCGGTGCTGTGGTAGACGCCCAGGCTCACGTTGGAGGCCGGGCAGACCTCGAGGCTGATGCCGGAGGCGACGATCTCATCGAGCAGCGCGGGCTCCTCGCCGGCGCGCACCCCGTGGCCCAGGCGCGTGGGGCCGAGCGCTGAGACGACCTCTCGAAGGTGATCGGGCCCCAGGAGCTCGCCGCCGTGGGGCATGGAGGCGAGCCCGCCCCGACGGGCGATGGCGAAGGCCCGCTCCCAGGAGGAGGTCTGCCCGGCGCGCTCGTCGTTGGACAGGCCGAAGCCGACCACCTCGCCCGGCTGGTCCCCGGCGTAGCGCACCGCCAGACGCGCGAGCGTGCGGGCATCCAGCGGGTGGCGCATCCGGGACGCCGCCACGATGACGGCCACCTCCACGCCGGTCAGAGCCGTGGCCTGCTTGGCGGCGTCGAGAATGATCTCCAGGGCGGGGGTGATCCCACCGACGAAGGGGGCGTAGCTGGTCGGGTCGACCTGGATCTCCAGGCGGCGCGAGCCCTCGGACGCGTCATCCATCGCCGCCTCCAGGACGATGCGGCGCATGACCTCCTCGGTGCGTACCAGGGCCCGGGCGGTGTCGTAGGCGCGCTGGAAGCGGAACCAGCCGCGCCGGTCGGCGGGCACGCGCAGGGGGTCTCCGTCCAGGAAGCTGGAGGGCAGGCGCGTGCGCGTGGAGGAGGCCAGCTCGATGAGGGTGTCCAGGCGCATCGAACCCGTGAAGTGCAGGTGCAGGTGCGCTTTGGGTAGGGCGGCGAGGTCGCGCATGGGTGGATTCTTCCACGTTCCTGCTGATCGCCTCGCCCGCGACAGTCTTCAGCAGGGCAGGCGGGCTCTTCCGCTGTTGCCGAACACCGGAGGTCGATTTAGCGGCGAACCATCAGGTGGGTGGGGCACACTAACTGTTATGAACCACTCGTCGGCGTCCCAGGAGCCCGAGGAGGTGGCTCTGCTGACGGGGCCGCGCGCCGCGTCCGTGCTCTCCGCCGCCCTCGCCCCGGCCGGCCAGCGCCTGGCCAGCTGGGAGGTCCACTCAGTCCACCACCGTCCGGGAGCAGGCGTGTCCGTGGGGTACACGGCGGTTGTCGTCGCCCCCAACGGTCGCTCCACCACCGAGTACCTGTGCGCCACAACGGCCCGCCTGTCCAACCCGCACGCACCGGGTCTGACCCGGGTGGCCCCCACTGGCGGGGACGGTCCCGCGGTCCACGTGTGGCGCCACCCGGCCGACCCTGAGCTGCCGGGCCTGGTGGTGGCCTGCACGCCATCGCTGCTCTCCGCCCGAATCGGCACCCAGGTCAAGGCCACCATGGTCGCCTACCGGCCTACACGCCGAGCCGTTGTGCGCGCCACCTTCCCGGATGAGACCACCGCTTACGCCAAGGTGCTGCGCCCGAGCCAGGCCCCGTCCTTTGCTCAGCGTCACCGCCTGCTGACGGCCTCTGGCGTGCCGGCGCCCGAGGTCCTGCGCGAGGACCCCGATGGTCTCGTCCTGCTGTCCACCGGTCGAGGCGTGGCCCTGTCCGGCCTGCTGTCCCAGGGCATGAGCGTCTCGCGCAGCGAGCGTGTCTTCAACGGCCTCATCTCCCTGCTGGACGCGCTGCCGGCCAGCGCCATGCAGCTGCCCGCGCACGCCGCCTGGTCCGAGCGGGCCCGCCACTACGCGCACGCCGCCGCCACGGTCCTGCCCGAGCACGCCGCCCGCGCCCGGGCCGTGGCCGAGGGGGTCGAGCAGCTCATGGCCGCTTCCGACGCCGGCCGTCCGGTCCCGGTCCACGGCGACTTCTACGAGGCGAACGTCCTCATGGAGGGTGAGGCCGTCACCAGCCTGCTCGACGTCGACTCCCTGGGGCCCGGCTACCGCGTCGACGACCTGGCCTGTCTGCTGGGGCATGTCAGCGTTCTGGACCACCTGGCGCCGGCCTCCTACCCGAAGCTCCGCCCGATTCTGGAGACCTGGACCCGCATGGCCGAGCAGCAGGTGGACCCGGTCTCGCTGCGGGCCCGCTGCGCCGGTGTGGTCCTGTCCCTGGTGGCCGGGGCCCGTCGCGAGGACGGCGGCCCGTGGCGTCCTGACGCAGAGGGGCGCCTGGCTCGCGCTGAGACCTGGCTCGCGCAGGGCCGTGAGATCCAGGCCCGCCGCGGGGCCCACTGAGCTTGCGCCGAGCGTTCCCTCCGAGCCGGGCATTCTTCGCGGTGCCCCACAGAAATTCTGTCGGTCTCGGCGAAGAATGCCCGGCTCGAGGCGATCAGAAGCTGACGTGCGACTCCCTGGAGATGGTGAATCCGCGTCCGGTGATCGTGTTCCAGCACGTCATCCCCTTGGACTGCGACGTGCAGGCGTAGTCGGAGAAGACCGTGGTCTCTCCGTACTGGAGCGTGTGGAAGGTGTCGCCCGGTTGCCCCAGGTACTCCTCACCGCAGCGAACCTCGGTTCTGCCGGCCAGCGCCACGATGGAGAACTCTCGTTCGGCACAGTCCTGCATCCCCGAGGATGCGTAGCTTCTGTCCAAGATGGAGCAACCGACTCCTTCGTCGTAGAGGACGCAGGAGATGTTCTTCGACGGGGTGTCCACATACTGGTAGGAGTAGGTCTTGGTCTGCGTGGGAAGAGTCGGACCGCTGGGTGGCGGTGCCGCCTCTGCTTCGGCGGTGGTCTCGTTGGCGAGCCCGGCGCTGGGCTGGGGCGCCTGCTCCGCTGATGTGCCCTCGGTCCGGGCGGGTGCGGCGCTGACGGAAGGTGCACCATCCGCGTTCGTCTCCGACTGCCGGCTCCGGTTCGCCAGCAGCATGCCGGCGAAGGTCCCGGCAGCGGCGACGACAAGGACCAGTGTGATGACGAGAGCGGTGATCAGCCCCGTGTGAGACCTGGGGCGGGACTCGGGGCTCGGCGCCGGAGGACTGGCAGGCGGTGCTGGGGCCGGAGCGGTCGGTGGCGCTGGAGCACGCCCTGGAACCGGTCGGCTCGGCGCTGATGCCGGCGACGGGTGCATCGCCGTCGGAGGCATCGCCGGCGAGGTGCCCAGCACTGCGGTCGGCGGGTCCGTCGTCGGCATCGTCCCTGCGGGCACCGCTGTGTACGGCGAGATGCTGTAGTCGGCGGTTGAGGCCGAGGGCATGGCCGCGGTCTCCGCAGTCCTGAGCCTTCCCGATCCGGATGCGGTTGCCGCGCTTGCTGGGGACGCGGGTGACACCTGAGGCAGGTCCCCCGAGCCCATCTGGAGAACCCGTTCACGCAGTACCGCGGGAACAGCGGGATTGGCGGCGACAGCGGGCCGCAGCTCGGGAAAGGCCCTGGCGAGGTACTCGAGCACCTCGGGCTCGGTACTGGGATCGCTGGCACGACGTTCATCGTCGGGAGTGTGAGCAGGCACAAATTGAATGATAAATCCCGCAATGAGGCGGATGACCCGCCCGCAACCACATTGGTATCAAACGCCGAGCCGGGCATTGTTCGCGGGGCCCCACAGAAAATCTGTCGGTCTCGGCGAAGAATGCCCGGCTCGGGAGACTCGGGAGAGTCGTCAGTCGACCTCGGCCAGCAGCGTCTGGATCCGGCCCACGCCCTCGGCCAGGTCGTCGTCGCCCAGCGCGTAGGACAGTCGCAGGAATCCGGAGGGCCCGAAGGCCTCGCCGGGAACGACGGCGACCTCGGCGTGCTCCAGGATGAGCCCGGCCAGCGTGGCCGAGCTGTCGATCTCGGTGCCGCGCAGCGTGCGCCCGAGCAGCCCCTCGATGCTGGGGTAGGCGTAGAAGGCGCCCCGCGGAACGGGCACGGTCAGCCCCTCGATCTGCGAGAGCATCTCAACCATGGTGCGCCGACGCCGGTCGAAGGCCGTGCGCATCTGCTCGACGGCGGCCAGGTCCCCGCTCACGGCCGCCAGCGCCGCGCGCTGCGAGACGTTCGCGACGTTGGAGGTCAGGTGGGACTGGAAGTTGGTGGCCGCCTTGATGACGTCGCTCGGCCCGATCATCCAGCCCACGCGCCATCCGGTCATGGCGTAGGTCTTGGCCACGCCGTTGAGGACGATCGTCTGCTCGGCCAGCTCGGGAACCAGCTTGACGACGTGCGCGGCCTGGGCGCCGTCGTAGAGGAGGTGCTCGTAGATCTCGTCGGTGATGACCCAGATGCCGTGCTCCAGGGCCCACTGGCCGATGGCGGTCAGCTCCTCGGGCGTGTACACCGAGCCGGTGGGGTTCGACGGCGAGCACAGCAGCAGCACCTTGGTGCGCTCCGTGCGGGCCGCCTCGAGCTGGTCGACGCTGACCTTGTAGTCCTGGTCGGCGCCGGCGAAGACCTCCACGGTGGTGCCCCCGGCCAGGGCGATGGCCTCGGGGTAGGTGGTCCAGTAGGGCGCGGGCAGCAGGACCTCGTCACCGGGATCGACGAGCGCGGCGAAGGCCTGGAAGACGGCCTGCTTGCCACCGTTGGTGACCAGGACGTCGTCGGGGGAGACCTCGTAGCCGGAGTCGCGCAGCGTCTTGGCGGCAATGGCCTCGCGCAGGACCGGCAGGCCCTTGGCGGGGGAGTACTTGTGGTTGGCCGGGTCCTTCGCGGCGGCGACGGCGGCCTCGACGATGTAGTCCGGCGTGGGGAAGTCGGGCTCTCCGGCGCCGAAGCCGATGACCGGGCGGCCGGCGGCCTTGAGGGCCTTGGCCTTGGCGTCGACGGCCAGGGTGGCGGACGGGGCGATGGCGGACAGTCGGGCGGAAACACGGTGTGTGGGTGCAGGTGTCACGCGACTATGGTCCCACGGCCCATGAAACCTGCATGTCGAAAACGCGCCTGCCCGGTGACTCGTCCGCATGTGACGCGGCGGGTTCAGCGTGGCGCACCCCACGGCCTGCGGTTACCGCAAATGTCTGCGCGTGTGGCAGACTAGATCACCGCTGAAGGGCAGTGGCGCAATTGGTAGCGCACCGGTCTCCAAAACCGGCGGTTGTGGGTTCGAGTCCCGCCTGCCCTGCTGAGAACGGCGGATCTGTCGGGAGATCCCGTCGGTTTCGTCTTCTCCCCGCTGTGCGGGAACTGACCTGACCGTCGACCCTGAGGACCCAGATTCATGAGCGAGAGCGCACGCGCCGCGGCAGGCAAGCCGGACAGGAAGCGCGGCTTCTTCGGGCGCATCGCCCTGTTCATCCGCCAGGTCATTGACGAGCTGCGCAAGGTTGTCTGGCCCACCATGAATGAGTTGTGGACCTACTTCACAGTGGTCGTCGTCTTCATCATCGCCATCATGGCCTTCACCGGGGTACTGGACTTCGCCTTCAACCGGGCCGTCATGTGGCTCTTCGCCTGACGGCCGGGCTTCGACGGCCGCACCCTCATCGTGGGCGGCCGGTTTCGGCCCTGACCACTTCTCTCACTGCCGCTGCTCCTTGCGCGGCCCGTCGCATCCGCTCGTCTCACGCCACTGGAAAGCAGGTACACCATGTCTGAGGATGTCTCCTCGCAGACCACCCCCGACGACGCCGAGGTCCTCGCCTCGCTGGTCGCCGACAGCGCTGACGGTGCAGTCGAGGCCGTTGAGACTGACGAGGTCGTCGAGGTGGCCGAGGCTGAGGCCGTCGACGCTGTTGCGAGCGATGAGGTCGTCGAGGTGGCCGAGGCCGAGCCGGCGGAGGTGGTCGAGGAGGCCGCCGTCGTCGACCCGCTGGCCGAATTCCGCCGCCAGATGTCGGTGCTGCCGGGCCAGTGGTACGTCCTGCACACCTACTCCGGCTACGAGCGCCGCGTGGCCACCGACATCATGGCCCGCGCCGAGAACTTCGAGGTCGAGGACTACATCTTCGACGCCACCGTCCCCATGGAGACGGTCATCGAGATCAAGAACGGCAACAAGAAGAAGGAAGTCTCCCGGGTGCGCATCCCCGGCTACGTGTTCGTGCGCATGGACCTGGATGACCCGGAGACCTCCGACAAGGTGTGGCGCACCATCAAGGACACCCCGGCCGTCACCGGCTTCGTGGGGGACCGCTACAACCCGGTGCCGCTGACCTTCGAGGAGGCCGTCGCCCAGCTCGGCCCCACCCCCGAGGAGATCGCCGCCAAGGAGGCCGCGGCCGCCGAGGCCACCGCCCCCGAGTCCGGCTCCGGCACCCAGATCGCCACCGGTGGCCAGGTCTTCGAGGTCGCCTTCGAGGTCGGCGAGTCCGTCATCGTCACCGACGGCCCCTTCGAGTCCCTGCCGGCCACGATCTCCGAGATCCACCCCGAGACCCAGAAGCTCCAGGTGCTCATCTCCCTGTTCGGCCGCGACACCCCGGCCGAGCTCTCCTTCACCCAGGTCGCCAAGATCTGAGGCTGACGGCTCCCGTCATCCGCCGTGGCCCGACGACGCGCACCCTGCGCCGTCGGGCCGCCGGCCGCCCGGACAAGCGGGCCCGGTACCGTACGGGAGCCGCGTATCACAGGGCGATGTCCTGTGATACCGCGCACCGGGCGCCCTGAGTGGCTCCGTGGAGGGCTACGATGAGCGCTTGTGCGTGCGTATGCACCCACGGCTGCACGGCAGGCGTGCAGCACATCCGGACAAGTAAGAAGGACCCATACCTATGGCCCCTAAGAAGAAGGTCGCCGGGCTGATCAAGCTCCAGATCCAGGCCGGCCAGGCCAACCCCGCACCGCCGATTGGCCCCGCCCTGGGTGCCCACGGCGTCAACATCATGGAGTTCTGCAAGGCGTACAACGCGGCGACCGAGTCGCAGCGCGGCAACGTCATCCCCGTGGAGATCACCGTCTACGAGGACCGCTCCTTCACCTTCATCACCAAGACCCCGCCGGCCGCCGAGCTCATCAAGAAGGCCGCGGGTATCCCCAAGGGCTCCGCCACCCCCCACACCGTGAAGGTGGCCTCCCTGACCCAGGATCAGGTGCGTGAGATCGCCGAGTCCAAGATGCCCGACCTCAACGCCAACGACCTCGACGCCGCCGCCAAGATCATCGCCGGCACCGCCCGCTCCATGGGCATCACCGTCGAGGCCTGAGGCACTCGCCGAATAGCCGGCTCTCTCAACTCAACCCCATACGAAACCGTGGAAGGGCCTCGCGCGGCCCGAACACCACGACTGCAAGGAGAAGCAGATGACCAAGCGCTCCAAGGCCTACCGCGCCGCGGCTGAGAAGATCCAGTCCGGAGTCCTCTACACCCCGGCCGAGGCCATTCACCTGGCCAAGTCCACCTCCGTCACCAAGTTCGACGCCACCGTGGACGTCGTCTTCCGCCTGGGCGTCGACCCCCGCAAGGCGGACCAGATGGTCCGCGGCACCGTGTCCCTGCCGCACGGTACCGGTAAGACCGCCCGCGTCGTCGTCTTCGCCCAGGGTGAGCGGGCCGAGCAGGCCCTCGCCGCCGGCGCGGACGAGGTCGGTGGCGACGAGCTGATCGAGAAGGTCGCAGGCGGCTACACGGACTTCGACGCCGCCGTGGCCACCCCCGACCTCATGGGCAAGGTCGGCCGCCTGGGCCGCGTCCTGGGCCCCCGCGGCCTCATGCCCAACCCCCGCACCGGCACCGTGACGATGGACGTGGCCAAGGCCGTCTCCGACATCAAGGGCGGCCGTATCGAGTTCCGCGTGGACCGCGCCTCGAACCTCCACTTCATCATCGGCAAGGTCTCCTTCTCCGAGGAGCAGCTGGAGAACAACTTCCAGGCCGCCCTGGAGGAGGTCCTGCGCCTCAAGCCCTCGACCTCGAAGGGCCGCTACATCCTCAAGGCCACCATGACCACCACCATGGGCCCCGGCATCCCGCTGGACGTCACCAAGGCCTGAGGGCTTTCTCCTTCACGACGGCGTCGGCCGCCTCCTCACGTGGGAGGCGGCCGACGCCGTTCCGTGCCTGTGCTCTACCCGAGTGCATGGGCAGTGCCCGGGGCCTACCCAGTGGCTGCACGGGCTCTCCACGGGGGCATCTGCCCATGGTCCGCTGGGTGCCTTGCTCAGTACGGTGCAGACATCGGTGGAACGGGAGCCGGGGGAGTGGAAGAAGCCGACCGTCCTCGTCCTTGTCTCTCCCTCTCGCAAGGACGAGGACGGTCTTTCCCCGTCAAGGGGTGCAAGGACGCCTCGGAGGAGAACGAGGCTCGAAGGTGGGGTTCCCGGCTACCGCACCAGTCGTCTTACAACCCAGCCCACAATAGTTCCCGCCGCCGCGGAGAACGAGCTGAAAATGATGATTGAGAAAATCAGCTGATTATAGTTTGGTATGCTAGAGGGCATTGAAATGATGGATATGATGATTGTGATGATGGGAGGTGCTGGAAATGAGGATGCACAGTGCATCAGGAATTTTCTTGACAGACTTCGAGGAAGTGTGAGCGAGCCTGCAAGAGATGCAGTGAAGGGGATGAGTGCGCCGATGAGTACTTGGACCTGAATCCCTATTCCTGAGGTCAGGGAGTCGGGAGCCTTCCTCAACACGAATACTGTCACCAGATAGACGACGGTGCTGATCGTCCAGGCTATCGCTAGAGATCGTAGTGTGCTTCCATTGCGGTTGTTGTAGGAGTGTTCAGTCATGACGAACCTCAATTCCAGATGCTACTGTTTTCAGGGTGTCTTCCGTGATGCCTGGGCCGGTCAGGTCGATAATCGCTATCTCAGGTTCTCCGTCATCCTGACCGACGAAGGCGAAGTCTGAGATGCGGCTGTCTTCGGAGTAGTTCGTTTCGCGGTAGTCCATGCGGAACGGTTGGTCAGGGCGTCCCTTGATCCTGCGTGGAGAGTTGTTGATTCCGGTTGCTGTGCCGTCGCCAAAAATCTCAGTTGCGGTTAAGAACATGGCTAGGCTTTTGGTGTCGTCCTCCGGTTGCTAGCAGTGTCGTTACCACTGTTCCATAGGAAAGAAAGGATCGGCGCAACATTTCTCTTCCTCTTGTCTCAGCCGTTCTTGACGGGGATGTCGGTGAGGCGGAAGGCGTAGGAGCCGTCGCTCCAGCCCTGGTGGTCGAGGATGACGGTGTCACCGCCGGGGTCTGGCCAGACGACGCAGATAGTGGTGACCGCTTTTCCTTTGATGCGGTTGCTGATGTCCAGCTCGGTGAGGGGGATATGGGCATCGATGTCCACCTGGCGATAGTCCGCGGGGAAGAGCCGGTCACTGCCCGAGATAAGGGTCAGTCCATCAGTGGCGAATGTGGTGGAGCCGACGCTGTTGGTTTCATCGCGCTGGTTACTGGAGATGTTCTCCGTATCTCCTAGCAGTGTTCCGAGGCTGCCGCCTGTGTGGCCTTGTTCGACGGTGCAGGTAAGGGTTCCCAAGAGGTAGCCGCCGGTGCGGATGACCTGGTCCAAAGCGATAGTGGCCATGCTGTTGGAGTCGCTGGCTCGTTCGGTCATCACGGAGACTCCTTCGGAGCCTTTGGCGACCTGGCCTTTGGGGGCGGGCAGTGAGGCGTTGCTCGTGGGTCGGGCCGACGGCGTCGTTGTGGCGGTGTTGCCAGCACTGGTGGCACCGCCGGTGGGGGTGAGGGTGATCTCGACGCGTCGGTTGGCGGCTCGCGCCTCGTCGGTGGTGTCCTTGACCTTGGGCTCGGACTCGCCCTTGCCGGTGGCGGTTGTCGTCCACTTGTCGAGGCTGGTGAGCTGCTCGAGGCGGGTCTTGACGGCGTTGGCGCGTTTCTCGGACAGGGTCTGGTTGTAGGCGTCGTCCTGGATGTCGTCGGTGTGGCCCACGATGGTCAGGGTCCCGCCGTCGGGGTACTGGTTGAGCTGTCCGGCCACGGTCTGCAGCTGCGCCTCGGCACCTGGGGCCAGGTCGGCGGAGTCCGAGGCGAAGGTGACGTCACTGGCCAGGGTGACAGTGACATCCTTGCCGCCGGCTTTGGTGCTGGTGGAGTCGTCCAGGGCCCGGGTGTAGCGCTCAATGGCGACGGGTTCGGCGAGCTCGGTGGCGGCGGCGGGGTACTTGTCGAGCTCGGTCTGGGCGGTGTCCAGGTTGATGCTGGCTTTCTTGGCGGCCTCAGCCTCGAGGACCGAGACGGTGGTGAAGCCGGCCATCGGGACGTAGACGGTGACGGTGTCGGTGTCGACCTTGCCGAAGGACAGGTAGGAGGTGACCTTCTCGCCAGGAGTCACCCCCAGGAATTGGCCGCTGCCGTCGGTGGCACTCCATACACGCCCTGAGCCCAGGTCGAGGAGTTTGGCCCCGGAGGCGCCGGCGCCGGGACGATAGATGGACGGGGTCCCTAAGTAGCTCGAGAGGTTGAGCTTGTTGGCGTTGTCACTGAAAGCCGTTGCGTTGATGTCGTCGACGGAGGCGTCGTCGGACGCGCGGGTCAGCTCCAGGGCCAGGATCGAGGTGGTCTCGTCCTTGCGTATCACCGGGGAGACCCGCACTGCCACCTTGTGCCCCATGACGTGAGCGTCAAGCTCCTGCCAGTCCGTGCTACCCGCCTTGGCCTTAGCGGTTCCGCTGCTCCTGGCTGAGGCCGAAGCGCCTGGCGACGACGCGGATCCACCCTTGTCCCTCGACCACCCGGGAACCTTGCACCCCGCCAGCAGCGGCCAGGGGGTCGGCAAAGTCGGTTTAGGTGGGGGTTTGGGTGAGTAGTCTGATGGCTCGTTTGGGTTGTCGTGACAGGGATCTGGTGGTGCTGGCGATGGAGGTGCCGGTGCCGTGGAAGAGTCGGATGAGGCTGATGGCCAGGTTACGCAGGGTGGCCATGACCTGTGGGCCGTTGCCGATGCGCAGCTGGTGGCGGTCCTCATCGAAGACCACGTCCCTGACCCAGTGAAGTCGGTTCTCGATTCCCCAGCGCCCTTGGACCCAGGCCGCGACGACCTCGGGCTGGGCATCGGTCATAGGGAGGGAGCAGATCAGGTAGACCACCTCAACATGCTTCCTGCTCTTGATGGTCCTGGTGCGTCGGAGCTGGACCACCTGCGCAGCCCCGGGGAAGTCCACCCAGGCGGGAGCCTCAATCGCCTTGGCAGCGCGCCGCACCCGCCGACCGTGACCGGCATCGACGCTTGAGACGGACGGGACACTCTTCCAGGGCAGCGCCTTGAGCGTCCTGCGAAGGGTCTTCTGGTTGCCCTTGACCGTCAGCACGTAGTGACCACCACGCCGGGTGATCCACCGGGCTGTGCCTGTCTGGGTGTGCATCGCATCGGCGCTCACCACCACCCCTTCCAGGTCCAAGGGTTCGAGAAGCTCCCTGAGCGCGGGGATCTCGTTGGACTTGCCTGCCACTCGCTGCTGGGTCGGTACGGCGCCGGTGGCGTGGTCCAAGGCGGCCAGGAGGTGCGGCGCTGGGTCCTTGCTGGTGCGGGCGCCGCGCATGGTCTTGCCGTCCACGGCGATCACTGTGCGGCCGTTGATGGTGCCGGTACGCGTGCACAACCATGACCTCAGGTGGGCGTCAACGTCAGCGGGGTCCAGGTCCTGCAGGACTCGGCGGATGGTCGACTCTGAGGGCAGGGCCTGGCCCGCCGCTAGTCCCAGGGCCTCCAGGTCGGCGCTGGTCAGGTCGGTGGTGTGCTCCCATATCGCCGTCAGGCTGCGACAGCCGGCCAGCACCCCGGTCACGGCCAGGGACAGGACCGTAGACAGGTTATGACGCACGCCCCGACGGTCCCTGGGATCAGCCACGTTCCTGAGAACCTGGACCAGGGGCCGGCGCGACAAGGCGGTCGTGGTGGAAGATGACATCGGCGCGGGCTCCCAGGACGAAGGGATTGATTAGACACCACTCATCGTCCCTGCGGGGCCCGCGCCCCCGTCCTAGCGACACACCACCCCCGTCAAAACGGCTCAGACACCCCCACCCACCAACTTTGCCGCCCCCCTGCAGCAGCGGCAACCCCACACCAGCCAGAGCCGACAGCGCGACGAAGGACCGACGGGACGTCGTCGTCGAAGGAACGCGTAGTGAATGCTGAAATGCTGATGTCACAGGAACTCCCGAGTAAGAATGCCAGAATTCTTCAAAACGGAGCGTAATCATATTGTGATTGCCGCGGCAAGGGGGGGGACTACCCATGTACTACCCATCGCTCCACGGGGAGTATCCATGTGCTCGGGGGTACCCATGGGTACCCCCGGTATATCCGTGTACTACACGCTGTCTCCCCGTGGGAGCCTCCCCATTTCTCGTGTGAGTGAGCCTGCTTAAGGTTTTGTTATCCCTCAGGTCGAGGTGGTCTGAGCAGTAGCAATGGAGGTCCCATCATGATGAGTGTTTCTCAGCGAGTCCTGGCCGTTGTCAGCGCCGTCGGGCTGACGGCTACCTTGGCATCCTGCCAGTTGGGAGGTGGATCGGACTCGAAGGAGGCGGGTGCATCGACGTCGGCATCTGCGCCGAAGTCAGCGCAGGCCGGGGGGAGTGGTGATGGAGCGGCCAATGGGTCGAATACCACCAGCATTGATGGTAAACCTGGCACTGTCGCCCTGAACTCCGTCTCCGGTACGGGGACGACGGTGACTGTCATGTTCTCCGTGACGAATAATGACAAGAACAATGACATGTGGATCTATGACTCATTCTCCGACGGAGATGACTCGGTTCCTCAGCCCAGCGGAAAGGCGAGTCCAGGAGGGAGTACGAACAACGCCGACGGCCTGACGCTTATTGAGCCGTCCTCCTCGAACGTCTACCGTGTCTCCTACGATTCCCAAGGGGGTTGCCTGTGCTCCAGCGACCTCGCGGAATACGTGAAACCCGGTCAGACGATCGCGCTCCAGGCGACCTTCTCCGGTGTTCCGGCAGATGTCAAGAGTGTCACCGTCACCATTCCGAACGGCGGAACCTTCAATAACGTGGCGGTGTCCCGATGAGACAGCGAAGGCTTCGTACAACCTGGACGACGAATGCGAAGTGCCTCCGTCGGGCTGGGACGCGGGCGGCGATGGCTGCCGCAGTGAGCGCTGCAGCGTGGTCGGTTTCTGTCGGGGCTACCGCTCTGCCTATGGCACCACAGGAAGACCATCCGGTGGCGGCTGCGACCAAGAGCGCCACGGCCGAGCCGACAACGATCGTCAAGCAGCCCGCCAGTGCCGGTCCGGGCAATCCCCGGGTGGTTCAGCCCGTGGACCGGGTTGTCACTCCCGTGTCGCGATCGAGCAGCTCGGACAGTGCGGTCACCTACTCCTCGGACGGTCAGACGACCGTGGCCTCACTGTCCGGTGACGTCACCTTCGACGTCGACTCAGCCACCCTGACCGACCGCGCCAAGCAGGTGCTCGATGAGATCGTTACCCGTTGGAACGGCAAGCCGCCGGCCACCGTCACCGTGGTGGGTCACACCGACTCCGTGGCCGACGACGCCTACAACCAGACGCTCTCCGAGCAGCGGGCCAAGGCCGTGGCGGACTACCTGACCTCCAAGGTGGCGTCGTTGAACGTGCAGTCCTCCGGGAAGGGGGAGAGCGAGCCGGTGGCCTCCGAGACGAATCCGGACGGCAGCGTCAATGAGGCCGGCAAGGCCGCCAACCGCCACGTGGACGTGCGCTGGGGGTGAGGGTGACGATGTCGACCTGGGGCGGTCGGCGGGGTTCGGTCTGAAGGGCGATGAGGATCCGGGCGGGCTGTAGGCGGACCCGGGATCACGCAATCGCCGCCGGCCAGACCAGGAACGCACCGGCGATGAGGTAGGGCCCGTAGGCGATCGAGTCCTTGCGAGTCACTCGTCCGGTGATGAGGAGGGCGAAGGCGACGATCCCGGCGATAAGGATGCCTGTGATGAATCCGTAGGCGAGCGCCCAGGGGCTGTGCCAGCCCAGCCACAGCCCGATGACGGCGCAGAGCTTGACATCGCCCATCCCCATGCCGGTGCCGATGAGGGCCAGCGTCAGGCTGATACCGCCGGCTGCCGCCGCCAGCAGCAGGGCGCGACCGGCGGCGTGAATGGTCTCAGGTCGCCAGATCGCGACGACTGCTCCGCACGTGAGCAGCCAGGCCGTGACCGAGCCCAGAATCCGGTTGGGCAGCAGGTGGGCGACGCTGTCGGCACTGGCTGCGCACCCCAGGAGCGCATAGGCCGGAAGGGCGACGACTGTTGGACCGATGGCGTTGGCCCGTAAGCCCCACCACACGGGCCAGCAGCACACGGCCAGGGCCACGAGGGCCTGGGGTCTGCTCTCCAGCAGACCGGGGTGCTTCAGTGCCCGAGGTGCCGGACGTGCCTGCGGCTCCTCGCCGTCGGCGTCATTCGAAGGAGTGGTGGGGTCGTCGGCTGCGGGACGCCTGACATAGCTCCTGGTCCACGTCGATACCGGCCCCGCGATGAGTGCGACGGAGACTGCGGCCATCGCGGACATCACTGCCACCATCGCAAGCGGCCAGGACTGGATCGCTGAGACCGACATCGGAGAGCCTTTCGACGTGCGGGCGGTGAGGCGGTGAGGGGCCGAGGCTGCGATGATTGTCCATCATCCTTTCCCCGCAGGTTCCGTGTTGCGGGCGCGGATGTGGGCGTGTCCAGCACCACGCCGTCACCTCGCCACCCTCCCTGGCGCGGGCCCGTAACGAGAAGGTAGCCTGGCGGACGGTGCCCGCTGGCGGGTCACCGCATCTCCATTCCGTTCCCAGCGACGTTGGCTCCGGCCCGGGCCCTCACGACCTGCCCGGCTCGACATCGTGACGCGGGTCTGCCGCGGCGGGAACCGACGGGCCCCTGACTGCGGGGCTCCGGACGTCGCATCGGGCATGCCCCGAGTCCTCGGCGGGCCGGCCCTCTCCGCGGTGGCGTGCGCCGTCGAGCCACCGATGGGGGAGCGGCCCGGCACGCAGGCAGCAGCCAGATACAGACACGTCCCCATGGAGAATGAGTAGTGCCTACCATTCAGCAACTGGTCCGCAAGGGCCGCTCAACGAAGCGCTCCGCGTCCAAGACGCCGGCGCTCAAGGCCAGTCCGCAGCGCCGTGGCGTGTGCACCCGCGTGTACACCACGACCCCCAAGAAGCCGAACTCCGCCCTTCGTAAGGTCGCCCGTGTGCGCCTGTCCACCGGTATCGAGGTCACGGCCTACATCCCCGGTGAGGGCCACAACCTGCAGGAGCACTCCATCGTGCTCGTGCGCGGTGGTCGTGTGAAGGACCTTCCCGGTGTCCGCTACCACATCGTGCGCGGCGCCCTCGACACCCAGGGTGTCAAGGGCCGCCAGCAGGCACGTTCCAAGTACGGCGCCAAGAAGGAGAAGAAGTAATGCCTCGTAAGGGTCCCGCACCCAAGCGCCCGCTCGTCGTCGACCCCGTCTACGGCTCGCCGGTCGTCACCCAGCTCGTCAACCGCGTCCTGCTGGACGGCAAGAAGTCCACCGCCGAGCGCATCGTCTACGGCGCTCTGGAGGGCGTTCGCTCCAAGACGGACCAGGACCCGGTCTCGGTCCTCAAGCGCGCGCTGGACAACATCCGCCCCGCCCTGGAGGTCCGTTCCCGCCGCGTGGGTGGCGCCACCTACCAGGTGCCCGTCGAGGTTCGCCCCGGCCGCGCCACCACCCTGGCCCTGCGCTGGCTCGTGGACTTCTCCCGCCAGCGCCGCGAGAACACGATGACCGAGCGCCTCATGAACGAGATCCTCGACGCCTCCAACGGCCTGGGCGCCGCGGTCAAGCGCCGCGAGGACATGCACCGCATGGCCGAGTCCAACAAGGCCTTCGCCCACTACCGCTGGTAATGCCGGTAGCAGCTCCGTACCCCACACGAACGAAGGACACCACAAGTGGCACTTGACGTGCTGACAGACCTCACCAAGGTCCGCAACATCGGCATCATGGCCCACATCGATGCCGGTAAGACCACCGTGACAGAGCGCATCCTGTTCTACACGGGCATCAACTACAAGATCGGCGAGACGCACGACGGCGCCTCGACGATGGACTGGATGGAGCAGGAGCAGGAGCGCGGTATCACCATCACCTCCGCGGCCACCACCTGCTTCTGGAAGAACAACCAGATCAACATCATCGACACCCCCGGCCACGTGGACTTCACGGTCGAGGTCGAGCGCTCCCTGCGCGTGCTCGACGGCGCCGTCGCGGTCTTCGACGGCAAGGAGGGTGTGGAGCCGCAGTCCGAGACGGTGTGGCGCCAGGCGGACAAGTACAACGTCCCGCGCATCTGCTACATCAACAAGATGGACAAGCTGGGCGCCGACTTCGACTTCTCCGTCCAGACCATCCGGGACCGCCTCCACGCCACCCCGATCGTCCTCAACTTCCCGATCGGCGCCGAGAACGAGTTCTCCGGCCTCGTCGACGTCCTGGAGATGCGGGCCATCCGCTTCCCCGAGAAGGACGCCGACGGCAAGGACACCCGCGGCTCCGTCGTCGAGTACGAGGAGATCCCCTCCGAGCTCGTCGCCAAGGCCGAGGAGCTGCGCGGCCAGCTGGTCGAGACGGTCGCCGAGGCCGACGACACCCTCATGGAGAAGTACCTCGAGGGCGAGGAGCTCAGCGTCGCCGAGCTCAAGGCCGGCATCCGCAAGCTCACCGTGGCCGGCGAGGCCTTCCCGGTCCTGGCCGGGTCCGCCTTCAAGAACAAGGGCATCCAGCCCATGCTCGACGCCGTCCTGGACTACCTGCCCTCCCCGCTCGACGTCCCCGACGTCGAGGGCCACGCCGTCGGTAACGAGGAGGAGGTGCTCACCCGCCCGGCCGACGAGAAGGCCTCCTTCGCCGCCCTGGCCTTCAAGGTGGCCACCCACCCCTTCTACGGCAAGCTCGTCTACGTGCGCGTCTACTCCGGCAAGGTCGCCCAGGGCGAGATGGTCCTCAACGCCACCAAGGGCAAGAAGGAGCGCATCGGAAAGCTCTTCCAGATGCACTCCAACAAGGAGAACCCGGTGGAGGAGGCCCACGCCGGCCACATCTACGCCTTCATCGGCCTCAAGGACGTCACCACCGGTGACACCCTGTGCGCTCAGGGCTCCCCGATCGTCCTGGAGTCCATGACCTTCCCGGCCCCGGTCATCCACGTGGCCATCGAGCCCAAGACCAAGGGTGACCAGGAGAAGCTGGGTGTGGCCATCCAGAAGCTCTCCGAGGAGGACCCCACCTTCACCGTCTCCCTCGACGAGGAGACCGGCCAGACCGTCATCGGCGGTATGGGTGAGCTCCACCTGGACGTCTTCGTGGACCGCATGCGCCGCGAGTTCAAGGTCGAGGCCAACGTGGGCGCCCCGCAGGTCGCCTACCGCGAGACCATCCGCAAGAAGGTGGACAAGGTCGAGTACACCCACAAGAAGCAGACGGGTGGCTCCGGCCAGTTCGCCAAGGTGCAGATGAGCTTCGAGCCTCTCGTGGCCGAGGAGGTCGCCGAGACCGCCGACGGCGAGAAGGCGCACTACGAGTTCGCCAACGCCGTCACCGGTGGCCGCGTGCCCCGCGAGTACATCCCCAGCGTGGACGCCGGGGTCCAGGACGCCATGCTCACCGGTGTCCTGGCCGGCTACCCGATGGTGGACATCAAGGCCACCCTCATCGACGGCGCCTACCACGAGGTCGACTCCTCCGAGATGGCCTTCAAGATCGCCGGTTCCATGGCGTTCAAGGAGGGTGCCAAGAAGGCCTCGCCGGTCCTCCTCGAGCCCGTTATGGCCGTCGAGGTCCGTACTCCCGAGGAGTACATGGGCGACGTCATCGGTGACCTCAACTCCCGTCGCGGCATGATCGCCTCGATGGAGGACGCCGTCGGCGTGAAGGTGGTGCGCGCCAACGTCCCCCTGTCCGAGATGTTCGGCTACGTCGGCGACCTGCGCTCCAAGACGCAGGGACGTGCCGTCTACTCCATGACCTTCGACTCCTACGCCGAGGTTCCCAAGAACGTCGCCGACGAGATCATCGCCAAGGTCAGGGGCGCCTGACGCCCGCGCACCGGGGCCCGGCTGCGGCTGCACGCAACCGTGGCGGGCCCCGGCCCGGCGGCGCCCCTGCGCGCCGGCGGGACCCAGTTCAGTAAGATTTCCAACATCCACCAGTAGAGACTCTCGACGCCCGGACGGCTAGCATGTGTGCTAGTCGAATCCCGACGAAGAGAACTACCCGAGTCCCAGGAGGACACCAGTGGCCAAGGCCAAGTTCGAGCGGACCAAGCCGCACGTCAACATCGGAACGATCGGTCACGTCGACCACGGCAAGACGACGCTGACCGCTGCGATCTCCAAGGTTCTGCACGACGAGTACCCCGAGCTGAACCCCTTCACCCCCTTCGACGAGATCGACAAGGCTCCTGAGGAGCGTCAGCGCGGTATCACCATCAACATCGCGCACGTCGAGTACGAGACCGACAAGCGTCACTACGCGCACGTGGACGCCCCCGGTCACGCCGACTACATCAAGAACATGATCACCGGTGCCGCTCAGATGGACGGCGCGATCCTCGTGGTCGCCGCCACCGACGGCCCGATGGCCCAGACCCGCGAGCACGTCCTGCTCGCCCGACAGGTGGGCGTCCCCGCCCTCCTCGTGGCCCTCAACAAGTCCGACATGGTGGACGACGAGGAGCTCCTCGACCTGGTCGAGATGGAGGTGCGCGAGCTGCTCTCCTCCCAGGACTACGACGGCGACGAGGCTCCCGTCATCCGCGTCTCCGCGCTCAAGGCCCTCGAGGGCGACGCCGAGTGGGCCGGCAAGATCAAGGAGCTCATGGACGCGGTGGACGAGTACATCCCCACCCCCGAGCGCGACATGGACAAGCCCTTCCTCATGCCCATCGAGGACGTCTTCACCATCACCGGTCGCGGCACCGTCGTCACCGGTCGTGTGGAGCGCGGCAAGCTCCCGATCAACTCCGAGGTCGAGATCCTCGGTATCCGTGAGGCCCAGAAGACCACGGTCACCGGTATCGAGATGTTCCACAAGCAGATGGACGAGGCCTGGGCCGGCGAGAACTGCGGTCTGCTCCTGCGCGGCACCCGTCGCGAGGACGTCGAGCGCGGCCAGGTCATCTGCAAGCCCGGCTCCATCACCCCGCACACCGAGTTCGAGGGCCACGTCTACATCCTCACCAAGGACGAGGGCGGCCGCCACAACCCCTTCTACTCGAACTACCGTCCGCAGTTCTACTTCCGGACCACGGACGTCACCGGTGTCATCACCCTCCCCGAGGGCACCGAGATGGTCATGCCCGGTGACACCACCGAGATGACCGTCCAGCTCATCCAGCCCATCGCCATGGAGGAGGGCCTCGGCTTCGCCATCCGTGAGGGTGGCCGCACCGTCGGCTCCGGCCGCGTCACCAAGGTCATCAAGTGACCCACTGACGCCCCGCGCCTCCGCGTAGCACCAGACCTCCCCGGTCGGAACACCCGTTCCGACCGGGGAGGTCTTTTCGCGTGCTGGTGACTCGGATGACGGAGCTGACCTGAAATGCGAATAGTCATGCAAATGATATCGGCTCCGAGAGTCCGTGATGTCACCGCAATGAACGGCGTCGCAATGCAGTAACGGACGATTTCAGATCAGTTACCGTTCCTGTTTTTCTTCGGTACGTCGACTAGTTTATCGGCTGTCCCCAGGTGTGTGGACGTGGACGCATGTCAGCGCGCGATTCCAGTGCCGTTCCGCTCTCGCCACCACCACCGGACTCCTGAGGAGGCGTTGTCACCACAAACTTGACTGATCCGCCCTCCGATGCCCGCAAGGAGCGTCGGAGGCACCGGTGACGCCGTCGGACAAGACGGGGCTGTCCACCGCGAACACACTCCCTACCCGCATTTCTGTCACGCGTCAGCATTTCCCCGCGGCGCACGGTGAAAGGAAATCCCAACCCATGAAGCACAACGCCGGCACACTGGGGCGCCGGGCTGCGGCCGCAGCCGGTGTCCTCACCCTGGCCCTTCTCGGCCTGGGTCCCACGGCCCATGCCGAGGACCCGAACTACGGCAACATCAAGGAGAACGCAACGGGCTCCTTGACGATTCACAAGCACCTCAACGGTGATGGTACTCCGATCGGTAATCCTGACGGCAGCACAGGTCGGACCGAGGCGGTAGGTGCGGTTCAAGGTGATGCTGACGCACTTGTCCAGGCCAAGCCGTTCGTCTCCAGCCCCAACATCGTCCAGGTCGCGCACGGCGCCCCGGTCGCGGGAGTGCAGTTCACGGCCTACCCCATTGAGGAAATTGACCTGAAGACGGCAGACGGGTGGACCCGGGTCAGCACTCTGGCAGAGGCCAACGCGATTCCGGACTCCGCCTGCTCCGACCCTGCGAGCCCGACCCTTAGCGGTTACACCTTTGGTGCGGGTACAACCTCGCCGGACACGGGAGACGATGGGGTGGCCAAGATCGAGAACCTGCCGGTCAAGGCCTACCTCGTGTGCGAGACCAAGACCCCCGGCAACATCGTCCAGAAGGCCAAGCCCTTCGTCGTGACGATTCCCCACCCCAACTCGGTTAACGGGGACACCCAGTGGATATACGACGTCCACGCCTATCCCAAGAATGAGAAGATCGAGGTCACCAAGACCATTGAGGACCAGAAGGCTAACGGTTACGGCGTCGGCTCGCTGGTGAGGTTCCCCGTCTCCTCCGCTCTGCCGACGCTCGAGGCCACGTCCTACTACAAGTACTTCCAGTTCAAGGACACCCTGGACTCTCGCCTCACGGAGCCGACTGCCACGAACATCACTCTCGACGGCAACGAGCTCGCCCCCTCGGACTACACCGTGGTCACCAGCGGACAGACCGTGACGGTGACCTTCACCAAGGAGGGCCTGGCCAAGCTGAAGGACGCCGCGGGCAAGACGGTCAGCGCTGTCTTCCAGGGCAAGGTTGCCTCGGCTGGTGACGGCGCCATCAAGAACACGGCCCAGCTCATCTCCGACACCACCTACGCGACCACGCCCCCGGAGCCGACTACTCCGCCGGCCAACCCCGACAACCCGCCGACCTCCGAAGAGGTGACCGTGCGTTGGGGCCACCTGAGGATCAAGAAGCTCGACAGCGGCAACAACGCCGGCCTGAGGGGAGCCGAGTTCCAGCTCTTCAAGGCCAAGGAGGCCTATGCGAACACCTGCACCAACGAGCGGGAAGGCAGTGCGATCTCCGTCGACGGCCAGACCACCCTCACCACCGGTGACGACGGCATGATCAACATCGCGGGCTTGTTCGTTTCCGACTCCGTCGACGGCACGGGCCGTGACAACCGGGTCAACGCCACTGAGCGCTGCTACGTCCTGGTCGAGACCAAGGCGCCCACTGGTTTCGTCCTGCCCGAGGGCGACGGCGCGGTGACCGCCGTCAAGGTCAAGGCCGGTACTGACACCACCGAGCTCGTCTCGATCCCCAACGTCAAGCACAAAGTTCCGGAGCTGCCTCTGACCGGTGCCAACGGCATGCTCATCCTGACCGCCTCCGGCGCCGCCCTGCTGATGATCGCCGTCGGCTCCGTCCTCGTGGCCCGCTACCGCGAGCGCAAGCGGGCCGCAGAGCTCGCCGTCTGATGACGAGCGCCGTCGGCCGGGGCGGGGGCCTCGGCCGACGGCAACCGCCGAGAAGGCCGGGCCTCACGCACGTCCTCAGCAGGCCAAGGCCATGAGCTCATGAGGCCATGACCTGGGCGCCCGCACCATCAGGTGCGAGCTCGCACCACTCTGATCTCGGACAACGACCCTGGAAGCGCACGAGGCCCCATGATCTCCCGCACCGCACGCAAGTACCGCACCACCCGGCCCCCGCGTACGCGCGCCTCGAACGTCCAGAAGCACCGTCGCCCCCGCACCTGGCGCCTGTCGGTCTCCGCCCTCATCAGCTCCATCATGGCGGTCGTCGGCATGGGGCTCCTGACCTACCCGACCGCGGCCTCCTGGATCTCCCAGTACAACCAGTCAAAGGTGACTGCTGACTACTCCGCCCAGGTGGACGGCGCCCGCCCCGACGCCAGGACCCAGATCGCCCAGGCGCACGCCTACAACGAGGCGCTCTCCGCCGGAGCGGTCCTGGAGGCCAACAATCACGTCCCCACCGGCGCCGGCTCCAGCTCCGACAGCTCCCTGAGTTACGACTCCATCCTCAAGGCCAGTGACGACGGGCTCATGGCCCGCCTCAAGATCCCCTCCATCTCCCTGGACCTGCCCGTCTACCACGGCACCGCCGACGACACCCTGCTCAAGGGACTCGGCCACCTGGAGGGCACCTCGCTGCCGGTCGGGGGAGAGGGCACGCGCTCGGTCATCACCGGGCACCGAGGCCTGGCCGAGGCGACCATGTTCACCAACCTGGACAAGGTCAAGAACGGCGACAGCCTCATCATCGAGGTCTTCGGCGAAGTCCTCACCTACCGGGTCACCAGCACCAGGGTCGTCGAGCCCGAGGAGACCGAGGCCCTGCGAGCCGAGGCCGGCAAGGACCTGCTCACCCTGGTGACCTGCACGCCTCTGGGCATCAACACCCACCGCATCCTGCTGACCGGTGAGCGCATCTACCCCACCCCCGCCGCTGACGTCGCCGCCGCGGGCAAACGGCCCGAGGTTCCTACCTTTCCCTGGTGGGTTCTCGCCCTGGCCAGCGGGCTCGTCGTCGTCGGCCTGTACCTGTGGCGCTCGGGCTACGTGGCCGCCCGTGCCAAGGAGCGCGCCCTGGCCCGCAAGCGCGACCAGGAGCAGGAGCCGCGGCCTCAGACCTGGGAGGAGCAGATGCGCAGCTGGATGGATGACGACGCCGGCGTCGAGCCCCGCCGCTGGTTCACCGACTTTCCTGTCACCACCGGGCCGCACGCGCGGGCCGACGTCGATGATGCGCCGGAGGCTCCGGGGGCCGAGGACCTGCACGACATACAGGAGCTCATCGACACCACCGAGATCCCGCCCCTGACCGCGACACGCCCGAGCGCGGGTGCCAGTGGGCGGACTCACAGCCTCTAGGCGCCGTCTCGGGTTCCGCTCCCCGTGCGGGCCCTGATAGCGTAATCCGGCCGGCCAAGGCGTGCGCTCGCATACCTCTGGCTGTGCCGCCCCGGGGTTCCCCGGGATCCATTCTGACGGACCCGTTCCTCCTGAACGGGTTTCCGTGTGTCCAGACCGGTTCACCGCCTTCCATCAGGGAGAGGTGCGCGTCTCCCAACGACACGCCCGAGCGCGTGGACCGGCCAGAAGCAAGTACAAGAGAGGTTAGGCGCCATGGCGGGACAGAAGATCCGCATCCGGCTCAAGTCCTACGACCACGAGGTCATCGACTCCTCGGCGCGCAAGATCGTCGACGTCGTGACCCGCGCTGGTGCGACGGTCGTGGGCCCGGTGCCGCTGCCGACCGAGAAGAACGTGTTCTGCGTGATCCGGTCGCCGCACAAGTACAAGGACAGCCGCGAGCACTTCGAGATGCGCACGCACAAGCGGCTGATCGACATCGTCGACCCGACGCCCAAGGCCGTCGACTCGCTCATGCGTCTCGACCTGCCCGCTGACGTCAACATCGAGATCAAGCTCTGAGGACTGCCATGACAACGCTTAACACGCCGGCTGCCGCCGCGCCTGCCAAGGCGCTGCTCGGCACCAAGCTCGGCATGACGCAGATCTGGGACGAGAACGGGGTCCTGCGCCCCGTGACCGTCGTCCGGGTCGACACCAACGTCGTGACCCAGGTCCGCACCATCGAGACCGATGGCTACGAGGCCGTTCAGCTCGCCTTCGGCGACATCGACGCCAAAAAGGTCACCAAGCCGCTCGCCGGCCACTTCGCCAAGGCCGGGGTCGAGCCCCGCCGCCACGTGGCCGAGGTGCGCACCTCCCTGGCGTCGGAGTTCACCCCCGGCCAGGAGCTGGCCGCCGACACCTTCGAGGTCGGCCAGTTGGTCGACGTCACCGGGACCTCCAAGGGCAAGGGGTTCGCCGGTGTCATGAAGCGCCACGGCTTCGCCGGTGTGGGCGCCTCCCACGGTGCTCACCGCAACCACCGCAAGCCCGGCTCCATCGGTGCCTGCGCCACCCCCGGCCGCATCTTCAAGGGCCTGCGCATGGCCGGCCGCATGGGCCACGCGCGCCGCACCGTCCAGAACCTCAAGATCCGCGGCGTCGACGTTGACAAGGGCGTTCTGCTCGTCAACGGCGCGATCCCCGGCCCCAAGGGCTCGGTCGTCGTCGTCCGCACCGCCGTGAAGGGAGCCTGAGACCATGACTGAGGCACTCACCGTCGACGTCGTCGACTCCGCGGGCAAGAAGACCGGCAGCGTCGAGCTGCCCGCCGAGGTCTTCGACGCCCCCCTGAACATCCCGCTCATGCACCAGGTGGTCGTCGGCCAGCTGGCCGCGGCCCGCCAGGGCACCCACGCCACCAAGACCCGCGGCGACGTCCGCGGCGGTGGCCGCAAGCCCTACCGCCAGAAGGGCACCGGCCGCGCCCGCCAGGGCTCGACCCGCGCCCCGCAGTTCGTCGGCGGCGGCACCGTCCACGGCCCCCAGCCGCGCGACTACAGCCAGCGGACCCCCAAGAAGATGAAGGCCGCCGCCCTGCGCAGCGCCCTGTCCGACCGCGCCCGCAACGGCCGCGTCCACGTCATCACCGAGTTCGTCACCACCACGGTGCCCTCCACCAAGAACGCCCTGGTCGCGCTGCGCAACCTCACCGACCGCAAGGCCCTGGTGATTGTGGACCGTCAGGACGACCTGTCCAGGCTCAGCCTGCGCAACGCCCCCGAGGCGCACGTCCTGTGGGCCGACCAGCTCAACACCTACGACGTCCTCAAGTCCGACGACGTCGTCTTCACGGCCTCTGGCCTGGACGCGTTCCTGGGCAAGGGTGAGGAGGAGTCCAAGTGAGCCTCGAGAAGTCCAAGAACCCCCGCGACGTCATCATCGCGCCGGTGGTCTCCGAGAAGTCCTACGCCTGCATGGACCGTGGCCAGTACACGTTCATCGTGGCGCCGGGATCCAACAAGACCGAGATCAAGCAGGCCGTCGAGGCCATCTTCAACGTCAAGGTCTTCTCGGTGAACACCATCAACCGCAAGGGCAAGACGCACCGCACCCGCACCGGGATCGGCAAGTCCAAGGACACCCGCCGTGCGATCGTCACCCTGCGCGAGGGGACCATCGACATCTTCGGTGATGTGGCCTAGTGCGCCACGGAAGGTAAAGGACCGATATGGGAATCCGTAAGTACAAGCCCACGACCCCGGGTCGTCGCGGCTCCTCCGTGGCCGACTTCGTGGAGATCACGCGCAGCACGCCCGAGAAGTCGCTGGTGCGCCCGCTGAGCAAGTCCGGTGGACGCAACTCCTCGGGCCGCATCACCACCCGCCACAAGGGTGGTGGCCACAAGCGCGCCTACCGTCTCATCGACTTCCGTCGTCACGACAAGGATGGCGTGCCCGCCAAGGTCGCTCACATCGAGTACGACCCCAACCGCACCGCGCGCATCGCCCTGCTGCACTACGTGGACGGCGAGAAGCGCTACATCATTGCCCCCAACAAGCTCCGTCAGGGCGACGTCGTCGAGGCCGGCCCCAACGCCGACATCAAGCCCGGCAACAACCTGCAGCTGCGTCACATCCCCACCGGTACGGTCGTCCACGCGGTCGAGCTGCGTCCCGGTGGCGGAGCCAAGATCGCCCGCAGCGCCGGCACCTCCGTCCAGCTGGTCGCCAAGGAGGGCAAGTACGCGCAGCTGCGCATGCCCTCCGGCGAGATCCGCAACGTGGAGGCCGCCTGCCGCGCCACCATCGGTGAGGTCGGCAACGCCGAGCAGTCCAACATCAACTGGGGTAAGGCCGGCCGCATGCGCTGGAAGGGCGTGCGCCCGACCGTCCGCGGTGTCGTCATGAACCCGGTGGACCACCCGCACGGTGGTGGTGAGGGCAAGACCTCCGGTGGTCGTCACCCCGTCTCGCCGTGGGGCAAGCCCGAGGGCCGCACCCGCCGTCCCAACAAGTCCAGCGACCGCCTCATCGTGCGTCGTCGTCGGACCGGCAAGAAGCGCTGATAGGAGCCTGAATCATGCCGCGTAGTCTGAAGAAGGGTCCCTTCGTCGACGACCACCTCCTCAAGAAGGTGGACGCTCAGAACGAGAAGGGCACCAAGAACGTCATTAAGACCTGGTCCCGCCGTTCGGTCATCACGCCGGACTTCCTGGGGCACACCTTCGCCGTCCACGACGGTCGCAAGCACGTGCCGGTCTTCGTTACCGAGTCCATGGTGGGCCACAAGCTCGGTGAGTTCGCTCCGACCCGCACCTTCCGCGGGCACGTCAAGGACGACCGCAAGTCGCGTCGCTGACGGACGTCGGAAAGTTTGAGAGGCAGAGAACATGGAAGCCAAGGCGCAGGCCAAGTACGTGCGCTGCACGCCGATGAAGGCGCGCCGGGTCGTGGACGTCGTCCGCGGCAAGCGCGCCGTCGAGGCCGTCAACGTGCTCCGATTCGCCCCGCAGGCCGCTGCGGTGCCGGTGCGCAAGGTCCTCGAGTCCGCAATCGCCAACGCCCGGTTCAAGGCCGAGCGTGACGGTGAGCGTTTCGACGAGAACGACCTGTTCATCATCGAGGCGTTCGCCGACGAGGGTCCCACCCTGAAGCGGTTCCGTCCCCGGGCACAGGGCCGGGCCAGCAGGATCCTCAAGCGGACCAGCCACATCACCGTCATCGTCGGGGACAAGTCCGACGCCGCAACGAAGGAAGGAGCCCGGTAATGGGGCAGAAGGTCAACCCGACCGGGTTCCGCCTGGGCATCACCACGGACCACCGCTCGCGCTGGTTCGCCGATTCCACCAAGCCCGGTCAGCGCTACCGCGACTTCGTGGAGGAGGATGTCAAGATCCGCCGCCTCATGGAGGACGGCATGGAGCGGGCCGGTATCTCCAAGGTCGACATCGAGCGCACCCGTGACCGCGTGCGCGTCGACCTGCACACCGCCCGTCCCGGTATCGTCATCGGTCGCCGTGGCGCCGAGGCCGAGCGCCTGCGCGGTCAGCTCGAGAAGCTGACCGGCAAGCAGGTCCAGCTCAACATCCTCGAGGTCAAGAGCCCCGACCTGGACGCCCAGCTGGTCGCCCAGGGCATCGCCGAGCAGCTCGCCTCCCGCGTGTCCTTCCGCCGCGCGATGCGCAAGGGCATGCAGTCCGCGATGCGCGCCGGCGCCAAGGGCATCCGGGTGCAGTGCTCCGGACGCCTGGGCGGCGCCGAGATGAGCCGCAGCGAGTTCTACCGCGAGGGGCGCGTGCCGCTGCACACCCTGCGCGCGAACATCGACTACGGCTTCTACGAGGCCAAGACCACCTTCGGCCGCCTCGGCGTCAAGGTGTGGATCTACAAGGGCGACATCACCGAGCGCGAGTTCGCCCGCCAGCAGGCCGAGTCCGGCTCCCGTGGCCGGGGCCGGGGCGAGCGCCGCGGCGGCCGTCGTGGCGACCGCGGTGAGCGCGGTTCGCGTCAGAACACCGAGCAGCAGCAGGCCGCCGAGCAGACGCCGGCCGCCGAGACCGCTGCCGCAGACCAGGGAACGGAGGCCTGAGCCGTGCTCATCCCCCGCCGGACCAAGTTCCGCAAGCAGCACCGCCCGCACCGCACGGGCCTTTCCAAGGGCGGCAACCAGATCGCCTTCGGTGACTACGGCATCCAGGCTCTTGAGCCCGCCTACATCACCAACCGCCAGATCGAGGCGGCCCGTATCGCCATGACCCGCCACATCAAGCGTGGCGGCAAGGTGTGGATCAACATCTTCCCGGACCGCCCCCTGACCAAGAAGCCCGCCGAGACCCGTATGGGCTCCGGTAAGGGTGCACCCGAGTGGTGGATCGCCAACGTCAAGCCCGGACGCATCCTGTTCGAGCTCGGCGGTGTCGACGAGGCCCTCGCCCGCGAGGCCATGCGCCGCGCACAGCACAAGCTTCCGATGAAGACCCGTTTCGTGACTCGTGAGGGTGGTGACGTCTGATGGCAATCGGTTCCAAGGGCCTGACCCCCGCCGACCTCGACGGCATGGACAACGAGCGCCTCGCCGAGGAGCTCTCCAAGGCCAAGGCCGAGCTGTTCAACCTCCGGTTCGCCTCGGCGACCGGCCAGCTCGAGGACCACGGACGTCTCAAGGCTGTGCGTCGCGACATCGCCCGCATCTACACGATCGTGCGCGAGCGTGAGCTCGGTATTCGCACCGCCCCGAGCACGGAGGAGTCCAAGTGAGCGAGCAGACCAGCACTGAGAACGTCGAGCAGTCCACCGAGCGCCCCCAGCGCAAGGTGCGTCGCGGCTACGTCGTCTCCGACAAGATGGACAAGACGGTTGTCGTCCTCGTCGAGGAGCGCTACAAGCACTCCCTGTACGGCAAGGTCCTCCGTCGCTCCAAGAAGGTCAAGGTCCACGACGAGAACAACGAGGCCGGCGTCGGCGACCTCGTCTCCATCATGGAGACCCGCCCGCTGAGCGCCACCAAGCACTTCCGCCTCCTGGAGATCCTCGAGCGCGCCAAGTGACCCTCGGCTGAACGCCGACTCGACGACCTCGAGACGGCCCCCGACGCCGCAGCATCCCACCCGGGAGGCTGCGGCGTCGTCGTTGACGCAGGTTGTCCCGTAACAGCGAAAGCTTCTCACCAAAGATGCTGGGTCAAAGCCACGGCTGCCGCCCACAGTGCGTTGCCGGCTGATCCTCCGAGAGCATTCACGAGTGTGTCCTGCCCGAGTTCCCGTATGCCTCTGGCAGCGCCATGCTTGTCTTTGTTGTTAACAGCTGCACGGATCTGTTCTACGATTGCGTGGTCCGCCAACTTAGTGATCTTCTCTTCAAGTCGATCAATGAGAACGGCAATCTGTTCGTTCTGCCCGTCGTTCTGCAGCATGAGATCGCCGTTGACCACGACGATGACTGAAGCGGTTTGTATGGGAAGGTCCCGTTGTGATTCGGTGTGCTCGGCACTGGCCGCATTGGCGTATGATCGTGCCGCTTTAGACCATCTTTTGCCGGCTCGTAGAGGCTTCTTCTCGACGAAGCCCAGTCGCCACGCTATCCGCCGTTCGTCGTCAGTAGCGACATGAAACCAGTTGTCGTCTAACTGCGCGGCAGCCGCAAGTACCTGGTTGACCATTTCGGCCTCCTCTGAGGGGTGTGATCGTGACTTGAGGCCGATAGGATGAATTGTGCCCACTTTTCCTTCGAGGCCGTAGATCAGTGGGTGGTTATGTCCTGCGAGGACTACTTCTACCTGAGGCGATGCGTCAAGGATGGTGTGCCTGCTGAGGGCTGGAGAGGCGGATGTGAGAAACCCTCCTTCGTTTGGAGAGACCACCAGGTCGTTGGGTAGGAGATCTACGACCCGTCTGCGTTCAACCTCGGCCGGTGCGAGCCAGTTCTTGATCGCCAGCACGCTTAGTGGTAGCGAGACTGCTGTTACAAGCCATGACAGCCAAGGTGAGATAGGGCTAGTCCAGTACCATGCAGTGAGAGCCACCAGAAATAGCGTAGCTGCTATCTTGATCCTGAAGAATGGCGCCGGGATGAAGAGTCTGTGTGTCGGTGCCGCGAGGGCGATGTCGTTGATTGTTGGATGATATTTCTGCATTGGTTACCCCTTCGGTGGTGTGTCGATCTGATGACGGCCACGGTAGAATGCGGCTCCGACATCTATTTGAGGGCCTTAAGGGGTGCTTGATTCCTGTACTTCAGACTTTCAGGGGCTGCGTATCTGCCTTGCGAACGTCGGGAGGGTCGTGTAGTGCGGCCCCCATGTAATGGGGTGTCGAAGCATGTTGGGTGTGTCGAGAGGGCGTGGACTGTCAATGTTGTCCTCGGTTACATCAATAGATGCTGTGCGCGTAGGGCTCCAGCGGTTTGGGATGTGGTCGTCCTTGCGGTGCTGATGCAGGAGCGGGTGGTACTGCACGAGGCGCGGGCGCTACTGGGGGAGGTGTGGGGGTACTCCACGGGGGTGGGGCTCCCGTGCAGTACGGACAATCCCTGGCCAGTACGGCCCCATCCCCGTGGAGTGGTGACTCGGGCCCGGAGTGGGCGATCCTCCAGGGTGAATGGTCGCCTGATGGACTGCCCAGGCGGCGGCGCTGTCGGTCGCTGTCCTCGGGAGTCGACCCTGGAACGTGTTGCTTCTGGCCGTCACTCGTGGCCGCTAGTCAGGAAGGTCGGGGACCGCGTTCTCTGGCCAGGACCTACTTCTCCCGCGAACGGTTGGTGGTCTCGCCCCAGCTGACTCGAGGACAGTGCAGTTCCCGCTGGATGGGTGAGTCGCCGATCAGGGCCGGCTTGGCGTCATGGGACGCGAACGCTCCCGCGGTTGCCGCTGCGGTGCACGAGAGTGGGGGTGTAATGGGTGGAGCCGTGCGTACTGCACGAGAGCTCCACCCCCATGGAGTGCATCCGTACCTCTTCCAGTAGATCTCGGCCCTCATGCAGTAGTGATCTGTGTTTTAGGGGGTTTCCTGTCCATGACAGACTCACCTCCGAAGCGCGACGTGGATCCGGTGGGTGCGGCGTCCTCCGGGACCCGCTCGTCGCGAGGTCGTCGGGTAGGCCTTGGGTTCGTACCCTCTACCCCTCGAACGCGCGACACAAGGTACGATCTCAACGTTGAGCCGCCAGACCGGGAAAAGCCGGTGAGCAAAGGCACAGGGCGGGGTGGTCATCTCAGGTACCGCTTGATGCGACGGCTGGACTAGGCTAATGGAGTTGCGCGCGCCCTCGGTGCGCCCGGCAGAGACCTCGTGCATCCTGCGCCTGTGTCTGCCGGGACAGCGTACCGCGGACATCCCCCATCCCTGGGTCGGCCTCGTGCGGCCTGCGGCCGGGGGAGACGTGTGCAAGACCAGAAGAACGTTCGGCCAGGCTCAGGAGCTTCCTGAGAACCGGCTCGACGACAGGAGAACACTCAATGATCCAGCAGGAGTCGCGACTGAAGGTCGCCGACAACACCGGTGCCAAGGAGATCCTTTGCATCCGTGTTCTCGGTGGATCGGGTCGGCGCTATGCGGGTATCGGCGACACGATCGTCGCCACCGTCAAGGACGCCATTCCCGGCGGCAACGTGAAGAAGGGCGAGGTCGTCAAGGCCGTCGTCGTGCGTGCCCGCAAGGAGCGTCGTCGTCCCGACGGCTCGTACATCCGCTTCGACGAGAACGCCGCCGTCATCCTCAAGAACGACGGGGAGCCGCGCGGTACGCGCATCTTCGGCCCCGTCGGCCGTGAGCTTCGCGAGAAGAAGTTCATGCGCATCGTCTCGCTCGCCCCGGAGGTGATCTGAACATGGCACGCATCAAGAAGGGCGACCAGGTCATCGTCATCGCCGGTAAGGACAAGGGCAAGACCGGCCGCGTCCTGAAGGTCCTCAAGGGCACTGACCGTGTCATCGTCGAGGGCGTCCAGCGCGTTACCAAGCACACCAAGGTGGGGCAGTCCCAGCAGGGCGCCCGCACCGGCGGCATCGAGACCGTTGAGGCGCCCATCCACGCCTCCAACGTCATGCTCGTCGACCCCAAGACCAAGAAGCGCACCCGCGTGGGCTTCCGCGTCGAGGAGGGCGTGCGTCCCAACGGCCGCAAGCGCACCGTCCGCGTGCGCTACGCCAAGAAGAGCGGGGAGGACCTGTGACCATGGCTGACAAGACCACCCCCCGTCTCAAGACGAAGTACACCGAGGAGGTGCGCCCCGCCCTGCTCAAGGAGTTCCACCACGACAACGTGATGGAGGTCGGGCGCGTCGTCAAGGTCGTCGTCAACATGGGTGTGGGCGAGGCCGCCCACGACTCCAAGATGATCGAGGGCGCCGTGCGCGACCTCGCCGCCATCACGGGTCAGAAGCCCCAGGTCACCCGGGCCCGCAAGTCCATCGCGCAGTTCAAGCTGCGTGAGGGCATGCCGATCGGCGCGCACTCCACGCTGCGCGGCGACCGCATGTGGGAGTTCCTGGACCGCCTGGTGTCGATCTCCCTGCCCCGCATCCGCGACTTCCGCGGTCTGAGCCCCAAGCAGTTCGACGGGAACGGCAACTACACCTTCGGTCTGACCGAGCAGGCTGTCTTCCACGAGATCGACCAGGACCAGATCGACCGCGTCCGCGGCATGGACATCACCGTGGTGACCACGGCCAAGACCGACGAGGAGGCCCGCTCGCTGCTCAAGCAGCTCGGCTTCCCCTTCAAGGAGAAGTGACATGGCGAAGACCGCTCTGATTGAGAAGGCGAACCGCAAGCCCAAGTTCGGTGTCCGTGCCTACACGCGCTGCCAGCGCTGCGGCCGCCCGCACTCGGTGTACCGCAAGTTCGGCCTGTGCCGTATCTGCCTGCGTGAGATGGCCCTTCGTGGCGAGCTCCCGGGCGTGAGCAAGTCCAGCTGGTAAGAACTTACGTCGCAGGTCCGGTAAGGAAACCACGACGAGGAAGGGCCAAGGCCCACTCATGACAATGACAGACCCCATCGCAGACATGCTGACCCGTCTGCGCAACGCAAACAGCGCCTACCACGACACCGTGTCGATGCCGTCGAGCAAGCTCAAGGTGAACATCGCTGAGATGCTCAAGTCCGAGGGCTACATCGCCGGCTACGAGGTCACGGACGCCGAGGTCGGCAAGACGCTCACGCTGAGCCTCAAGTACGGAGCCAACCGCCAGCGGGCCATCCAGGGCCTGCGCCGGATCTCCAAGCCCGGCCTGCGCGTCTACGCCAAGTCCACCAACCTGCCCAAGGTCCTCGGCGGCCTGGGAGTGGCGATCCTGTCCACCTCCTCCGGCCTCCTGACCGACAGGCAGGCCGAGTCGCGTGGCGTGGGCGGCGAAGTCCTCGCCTACGTCTGGTAAGAGAAGGAACGGAGGAAAACCATGTCTCGTATTGGACGGCTCCCCGTTCCGGTTCCTGCCGGAGTGGACGTCACCATCGACGGCCAGGACGTGACGGTCAAGGGCCCCAAGGGCACCCTGTCCCGCACGATCAGCGAGCCCCTGAGCGTCACCCGCCAGGAGGACGGCTCCATCCTGGTCACGCGTCCCGACGACGAGCGCCGCTCGCGCTCGCTGCACGGACTGTCGCGCACCCTCATCAACAACATGGTGATCGGCGTCACCGAGGGCTACTCCAAGCAGCTCGAGATCGTCGGCACCGGTTACCGCGTCGCAGCCAAGGGCCAGGGCATCGAGCTCTCCCTCGGCTTCTCCCACACCGTGACCGTTGAGCCTCCCGAGGGCATCACCTTCACGGTCGACGGCAACCTGAAGATCACCGTCTCCGGTATCTCCAAGGAGCAGGTCGGCGAGGTCGCGGCGAACATTCGCAAGATCCGTCCGCCGGAGCCCTACAAGGGCAAGGGCGTGCGCTACGCCGGCGAGAACGTGCGCCGCAAGGTCGGAAAGGCTGGTAAGTGACCATGGCTTACTCGATCAAGAGGGGCAAGGGCAACCCCCGCGCCATCGCCCGCAAGATCCGCCACCAGCGCGTGCGCAAGCACATCTCCGGCACCCCCGAGCGTCCCCGCCTGGTGGTCACCCGGTCCAACCGCCATATGGTGGCCCAGGTCGTCGACGACACCATCGGCCACACCCTGTGCGCCGCCTCCACCCTGGAGGAGGCTGCCAAGGGCGTCGAGGGCCACAAGGTGGGCGCCGCCCGCAAGGTCGGCGAGCTCATCGCCGAGCGTGCCAAGGCGCTGGGCATTGAGGCAGTCGTGTTCGACCGCGGCGGCAACAAGTACCACGGCCGTGTCGCGGCCGTCGCCGAGGGCGCCCGCGAGGGCGGCCTGAAGCTGTGAGCACTAAGACGACGAGAAAGCAGAGGAATATCTGATGGCTGCACCGCAGCGAGACAGGTCCGCGTCGTCCGACGGCTCGGCCCAGCGCGAGAACGACGAGCGCCGGGGCGAGGGCCGCGGCCGCCGCGACCGCAACAATGACCGCCGCGACCGTGGTCGCGGCAACGACGACAAGTACATCGAGCGCGTCGTCGCCATCAACCGCGTGTCCAAGGTCGTCAAGGGCGGCCGCCGCTTCACCTTCACGGCCCTCGTGGTCGTCGGTGACGGTGAGGGCACCGTCGGCGTGGGCTACGGCAAGGCGAAAGAGGTTCCCGCCGCCATCGCCAAGGCCGTCGAGATCGCTAAGAAGAACTTCTTCCACGTCCCGATGATCCGCCGCACCATCCCGCACCTGGTCCAGGGCGAGGACTCCGCCGGAGTCGTCCTCCTGCGCCCGGCGTCCCCCGGTACCGGTGTTATCGCCGGTGGACCGGTGCGCGCCGTGCTGGACTGCGCCGGTGTCCACGACATCCTGTCCAAGTCGCTGGGCTCCTCCAACGCGATCAACATCGTGCACGCCACGGTGGACGCCCTCAAGCAGCTTGAGCAGCCCGAGGCCGTCGCGGCCCGCCGCGGCCTGCCCCTGGAGGACGTCGCCCCGCAGTCCATGCTGCGGGCCCGCGCCGAGGGCGAGGCCGACAAGCGCGCCCAGGCCGAGAAGCAGGAGGCCGAGAAGGCCGCTGAAGGAGTGGGTGCGTGATGGCTGAGTCCGCATCGAAGCAGATGACCAAGCAGCTCAAGGTCACTCAGATTCGCTCTGGCATCGGGGGCACCCACCGCCAGCGCGAGTCCCTCAAGACCCTGGGCCTGCGCAAGATCCGCCAGTCCGTCGTGCGCGAGGACACCCCCAGCGTGCGCGGCCTGATTGCCACGGTGCACCACCTGGTCACCGTTGAGGAGGTCTGAGATGGCTGACACCGAGAACCCGCAGGAGGAGAAGGTGCGCGTCGTCAAGCTGCACCACCTGCGCCCCGCCCCCGGCGCCAAGAAGGCCAAGACCCGTGTGGGTCGCGGTGAGGCGTCCAAGGGTAAGACCGCCGGTCGCGGTACCAAGGGCACCAAGGCCCGTTACCAGGTCCGCCCCGGTTTCGAGGGTGGCCAGATGCCGCTGCACATGCGTCTTCCCAAGCTGCGCGGCTTCCGCAACCCCAACCGGGTCGAGTACCAGCCCGTGAACGTCGGCCGCATCGCCGAGCTGTTCCCCGAGGGCGGCACGGTGACCGTGGAGGACCTCGTGGCCAAGGGTGCGGTTCGCAAGAACCAGCTCGTCAAGGTCCTCGGCGGCGGCGACGTCACCGTGGCCCTGACGCTCACGGCCGACGCCTGGTCCGGCTCCGCTAAGGAGAAGATCGAGGCCGCCGGCGGCACCATCGCCACGCGCTGAACGCCCGGTACCTCGGTGGGGGAGTGAGCCCCGCTGAGGAACCGCGCTGACAAGCACTCACGGACCCCGGTGGTCCAGGGAGACCTGGGCCGCCGGGGTCCGTCGTGCCCCGACGTCGAGCGGTACGAGCTGCCGGCCGGGACTCGGCGGCCTCCAGCAGCAGCCAACGGTGGGGTGCGATGGATCACCCGACGGCGCATAGCCGGGACGGGACGTGACAAAACCCGCACCTCATCGGCGTTGCAAGGCTGTCTCAGCGCCCAGGTCGAGACCTCGGCGGGGTAGTCTGGGCCGGGCGCAGCTCCCCTGCGCTCCGCCTTGCTGCGTGCAAGACCGAACCCAACCCCGAGTCCACAGGAGATCGAGTGCTCAGCGCGTTCACCCAGGCGTTCAGAACGCCAGACCTCAGGGCGAAGCTGCTCTTTACCCTTGGCATCATGGCCCTGTTCCGGCTCGGGTCGATCCTGCCGGCCCCCGGCGTCAACCTGGCCAACGTCAAGACCTGTATCGGTCAGACCCAGGACCAGGGCCTGCTCAGCCTCGTCAACGTCTTCTCCGGTGGTGCGCTGCTCCAGCTGAGCGTCTTCGCTCTGGGCATCATGCCCTACATCACCGCCTCCATCATCATCCAGCTCCTGCGGGTGGTCATTCCCCGCTTCGAGGAGCTCCACAAGGAGGGGCAGGCGGGAACCGCCAAGCTCACCGAGTACACCCGCTACCTCACCATCGGCCTGGGGCTCCTCCAGTCAAGCACCATCGTGGCCACCGCCAGGAGCGGGCGGCTCTTCCCCGGCTGCACCGCCGAGATCATCCCCGGCGGCTCGGTCATCACCATGCTGCTCATGATCGTCACCATGACCGCCGGCACCGGCCTCATCATGTGGCTGGGTGAGCTCATCACCGAGCGCGGCATCGGCAACGGCATGTCGCTGCTGATCTTCACCTCGATCGTGGCCCAGTTCCCCTCCAACATGTTCTCCATCGCCGGCGGCAACGGCGGCGCGGCCAAGTTCCTCATCGTCGTGGGTGTGGTCCTGGTGGCCACCCTCGCCGTCGTCTACATCGAGCAGGCCCAGCGGCGCATCCCCGTGCAGTACGCCAAGCGGATGATCGGGCGCCGCCAGTACGGCGGCTCCACCACCTACATCCCGGTCAAGATCAACACCGCCGGTGTCATCCCCGTCATCTTCGCCTCCTCGATCCTGGCCATGCCCCAGCTCATCGCCGGCTTCGGCAGCCCCACGAGCAAGTGGGTGCAGTGGATCCAGACCCACCTGCAGCAGACCCACCCGATCTACCTGACCGCCTACGGCATCCTCATCCTGTTCTTCGCCTTCTTCTACACGGCCATCACCTTCGACGCCGAGGAGATCGCGGACAACATGAAGCGCTACGGCGGATTCATCCCGGGCATCCGCGCCGGCGAGCCCACCGTGCGCTACCTGTCCTACGTCATCAACCGCATCACGACGGCGGGCTCCATCTACCTGGTGGTCCTCGCCCTCATCCCGACGCTTGCCGTGATCTGGCTGGACCTGTCCCAGCACCTGCCCTTCGGCGGAACCACCATCCTCATTATGGTGGGTGTGGGCCTCCAGACGGTCAAGGAAGTCAACTCCCAGCTGCAGCAGCGCCACTACGAAGGGTTCTTGTCATGAGCGCACGCATGGTTCTTCTCGGTCCCCCCGGAGCGGGCAAGGGCACCCAGGCCGCCCGGATCGCCGAGCGCCTCGGCATCCCGGCCATCTCCACCGGAGACATCTTCCGCGCCAACGTCGCCGGCGCCACCGAGCTCGGGACCCAGGCCAAGGCCTACATGGACAAGGGCGAGTACGTCCCCGACTCCATCACCAACGCCATGGTCGCCGACCGCATCGCCCAGGCCGACTGCGAACCCGGCTTCCTCCTGGACGGCTACCCGCGCACCACCGCTCAGGTCGGCGAGCTCGACTCCATGCTGAAGGCCTCGGGCCTGGCCCTCGACGTCGTCGTCGAGATCACCGCCGACGCCGAGGCGGTCGTCGCCCGCCTGCTCAAGCGGGCCGGCGAGCAGGGGCGCGCCGACGACACCGAGCCCGTCATCCGCCACCGCCTGGAGGTCTACGCCGAGTCCACCGCTCCGCTGGCCGGTATCTACGCCGGGCGCGGCCTGCTCGTCCAGGTCGACGGCATGGGCGAGATCGACGCCGTCACCGGTCGCATCATGGAGGCCCTTGCCGCGCGCGGCATCACCGGCTCCTGAGGTCCGGCCTCACCGGCGGGTCGTCTGCTCACGCGGACGGCCCGCCTCCGCATGCTCCGGCCCGTACGGGCATCGCCCGGAACCCCTCGTCACGCTCACGCCGCCCACGCACCACAGGAGGCAGCCGTGCTCTCACGCGAGCAGATCCAGATCAAGACCCCTCAGCAGGTCCGCCTCATGCGCAGGGCCGGGCTCGTCGTCGCCGACATCCACGCCGCCCTGCGCGAGGCGGTGCGCGCCGGGATCACCACCGCCGAGCTCGACGCCGTCTCGGCCGGCGTTATCGAGGCCGCCGGCGCCCACTCGAACTTCCTGGGCTACTACGACTACCCGGCCACCGTGTGCATCTCCGTCAACGACGAGGTGGTCCACGGCATCCCCGGTGAGCGCGTCCTCGCCGACGGCGACCTCGTCACCTTCGACTGCGGCGCCTACGTCCTCGACGACGACGGCACCCAGTGGCACGGCGACGCCGCCTTCACGACCGTCGTCGGCGGAACCTACCGCAGCGAGTCCGACCGGCTCGTGGACACCACCACCCGTGAGGCCCTGTGGGCGGCCATCGCCGCCGTGGCCCGGGCCGCCGCGGGGGAGGGCAGCGGGCGCGAGCTGCGCCTCAACGCCGTCGGCGACGCCGTCGAGGCCGTGGTGGCAGCGACCGCCGAGCGCGAGGGACACGAGCTGGGGATCCTCCAGGAGTACGTCGGCCACGGCATCGGCACGAGCATGCACATGGCCCCCGACGTCCTCAACTACTCGGTCAAGCGGCGCGGGCCCCGGTTGCGCCGCGGCATGGTCCTTGCCATTGAGCCCATGCTCACCGCCGGCAGCCCGGCCACACGCGAGCTCGACGACGGCTGGACCGTCGTCACCCAGGACGGCTCCCACGCCGCCCAGTGGGAACACACCGTGGCCATCGTCCCCGGCGGCGTGTGGGTTCTCACCGCGCCCGACGGCGGGGCCGAGGGCCTGGCCCCCTACGGCATCGAGCCCAGGCCACTGAGCTGACCGGCGGTCAAGACGCCGGTGTGTCAGGAAACACCGCGCGATGACGCCATCTGGCATGGTGGAGCCCGGGCTGCCTGCCGTAGAGTTATCCGCTGGACGCGCGTCCGTCGATGACGCATGCCCGCATCCCGCAACCGAGGCCCTGGTCATAGGGGCTCGCCTGTGGTAGGGCCTGCAGCGGCGACCGCGGCCGCCCGGCGACGTCGTCGTCGGGGTGAACTCGAGCGAGAAAGCACCGATGGAGGAACATGGCTAAGAAGGACGGAGTCATCGAGGTCGAGGGATCGGTCGTCGAGGCCCTTCCGAACGCGATGTTCCGGGTGGAGCTGAGCAACGGGCACGTCGTGCTCGCGCACATCTCCGGAAAGATGCGGCAGCACTACATCCGCATCCTCCCCGAGGACCGGGTGGTCGTGGAGCTGAGCCCCTACGACCTGTCCCGCGGCCGAATCGTCTACCGGTACAAGTGACATGTCGGCTCCCGTAGCCGGCGGAGGAACATCATGAAGGTCAAGCCGAGCGTCAAGAAGATCTGTGACAGCTGCAAGGTGATTCGTCGCCACGGCCGCGTCATGGTCATCTGCGAGAACCCGCGGCACAAGCAGCGTCAGGGCTGAGGCCCGGGCGCCGGGCCGCCCAGAGATCTGGACGGCCCTTTCCAGCACCCATCCCAGCGCGCCCGCACCGCGGGTCCGCAACCCCCGGTTCTCGGAGGCCGGGGCCACCAGGCGAGGTGGGGGAGATGGGTGACGACCTCCGGGAGCACACAGGAGGACCACACCGTGGCACGCATTTCCGGTGTCGACCTGCCTCGCGAGAAGCGAGTCGAGGTCGCACTCACCTACATCTTCGGGATCGGACGCACCCGCGCGGACGAGACCCTGAAGGCGACGGGCGTCAACCCCGACACCCGCGTCAAGGACCTCACCGAGGAGGAGCTGGTCAAGCTCCGCACCCACATCGACGGCAGCTACCAGGTTGAGGGTGACCTGCGTCGTGAGGTCCAGGCGGACATCCGCCGCAAGATCGAGATCGGCTGCTACCAGGGCCTGCGCCACCGCCGCCACCTGCCGGTGCACGGTCAGCGCACCAAGACCAACGCGCGTACCCGCAAGGGCCCCAAGCGCACCGTGGCCGGTAAGAAGAAGGCCAAGTAAGCAGCAGCTCGCGCCCCGCCCTGCGGAGAGCGCAGTGACGACCTCATCACGAAGAAGGAAGAATGCCTCCCAAGACCCGCGCCGCCGCGCGTAAGACGCGCCGCAAGGACCGCAAGAACGTTACCCACGGTCACGCCTACATCAAGTCCACCTTCAACAACACCATCGTCTCCCTGACGGACCCGCAGGGCGCCGTCATCGCCTGGTGCTCCTCCGGCCAGGTCGGCTTCAAGGGCTCGCGCAAGTCGACGCCCTACGCCGCCCAGCTCGCCGCCGAGGCCGCCGCCCGGCGCGCCCAGGAGCACGGTATGAAGAAGGTTGACGTCTTCGTCAAGGGTCCCGGCTCCGGCCGCGAGACCGCGATCCGCTCCCTCCAGGCCGCCGGCCTCGAGGTCGGCTCGATCACCGACGTCACCCCCCAGGCCTTCAACGGCTGCCGCCCGCCCAAGCGCCGCCGCGTCTGAGGCTTCACGGGACGACGGCGCAGCCGGTGCTGCGTCGTCGTCTCACCACGTCCCGCCCAACCGGCGGGGCTCGGAGCAGGACCGGCCCGGGCGGGTCGGGGGCTCCACCCATGAGGAACGGCGTCATATAGCGGGCGCCGCGACGAAAGGAAACCACGTGCTCATTGCACAGCGACCCACGCTCACCGAGGAGGTCGTGGTCGAGGACCGCCGCTCGCGCTTCGTGCTCGAGCCCCTCGAGCCCGGCTTCGGCTACACGCTCGGCAACTCCCTGCGCCGCACACTGCTGTCCTCCATCCCGGGGGCGGCCGTGACCAGCGTCCGCATCGATGGGGTGCCCCACGAGTTCCGCACGATCCCCGGGGTCAAGGAGGATGTCGCCCAGATCATCCTCAACATCAAGGAGATCGTCCTGTCCTCGGAGAACGACGAGCCGGTCGTCATGTACCTGCGCAAGTCCGGTCCGAGCGAGGTCACCGCCGGTGACATCACCCCGCCGGCCGGCGTCGAGATCCACAACCCCGAGCTGGTCATCGCCACTCTCAACGAGAAGGGCAAGCTGGAGATCGAGCTGACGGTCGAGCGTGGCCGCGGCTACGTCTCGGCCAACCAGAACAAGGACCCCAACGCGGAGATCTCCCGCATCCCGGTGGACTCGATCTACTCGCCGGTCAAGAAGGTCTCCTACTCCGTCGAGGCCACCCGTGTGGAGCAGCGCACCGACTTCGACCGTCTTATCGTCGACGTCGAGACCAAGGCCTCCATCACCCCGCGCGACGCCCTGGCCTCCGCCGGCAAGACGCTCGTGGAGCTCTTCGGCCTGGCCCGTGAGCTCAACGTCGAGGCCGAGGGCATCGAGGTCGGCCCCTCGCCGATCGACGAGGCCTTCCAGCAGGACCTCGCCCTCATGATCGACGAGCTCGACCTGCAGGCCCGTTCCTCCAACGCCCTCAAGCGCGAGGGCATCCACACCGTCGGTGAGCTCGTCTCGCGCAGCGAGGCCGACCTGCTCGACATCCGTAACTTCGGTGCCAAGTCCATCTCCGAGATCAAGGACAAGCTGGCCGAGCTGGGGCTCTCCCTCAAGGGCTCCCCGGTCGACTACGTCTCGGACGACGACTACGCCAACCCCACCTTCAGCGACGAGACCCAGGCCTGAGCCAGCTCGTTATTCACCTAGGAGACAACCATGCCTCGCCCCACTAAGGGTCCCCGCCTGGGCGGCAGCGCCCAGCACGAGCGCCACCTGCTCGCTAACCTGGCCACGCAGCTCATCGTCCACGAGTCGATCAAGACCACGGAGGCTCGCGCCCGCCGCCTGCGTCCCTACGTCGAGAAGCTCATCACCAAGGGCAAGCGCGGCGACCTGCACGCCCGCCGTACCGTGCTGAAGAAGGTGACGGACAAGTACGCCGTCTACCGCCTCTTCGATGAGCTCGCCCCCCAGTTCGAGGGCCGCGAGGGCGGTTACACCCGCATCATTAAGACGACCCCCCGCAAGGGCGACAACGCCCCCATGGCCTTCATCTCCCTGGTGCTGGAGCCGGTGGCCCGCAAGGAGGTCGTGGACGACGCGATCACCACCGCCAAGAAGGCTGCCGAGAAGGCCGTCGCCGACGAGGACAAGGCTCCCAAGGCCGACGCCGACAAGGCTGAGGAGCAGGCTGAGAAGGCCGAGTACGCTGGTGCGGTTCGTCTCGAGGAGGGCGCCACGGACGCCCCCGACGACGACCACCTGGTCAAGGGCAACGAGGACTCCATGAAGTACCACGTTCCCGGCTCGCGCTGGTACGACGCCACGGTCGCCGAGGTCTGGTTCGCCAGCGCCGAGGATGCCGAGGCCGCGGGCTTCGCCCCCGCCGGCGGCGCTGCCGCCCAGAAGGTCGAGAAGTGAGCCCAGCCTACGGGCTGACGTAACTGGGCTGGAACGCCCAGCAGACTCCGGGGAGGGCCGGTCACCACGAGGTGGCCGGCCCTCCCCGGAGTCTGCTTGAGGGAGGAAGCGATCGTTGCTGACCCGGACGAGTTAGTCGTCGTTCGCCTCCATCTCTCCAATCTGTTTGAGGACGTCTTCGCGTTCCTGACGAACGCGAGTGGCCTCCTCCGTGGAGCCGTAGCCCTCTAGAACACGGGCGTATGTCTCGAGGGAGATCTCGAAGTTTGAGCTGTAGACACGTGGCTGGTGTTGGGACAGATCTCGGAACAAAGCGGCGGCGTCCTGGGCAGGCCCAAGGGCATCATCCCAGCGCTTTGTGTCGGCCAAGTGTTCTGTGAGGTAGTGGAGGGAAAAGGCGAGGTCGGGGTTGTGTGCAGCCGGGTTGCGCTGGGCTAACTCTTGCCGGATGGCGACGGCTTCCTGAATCACCTTGAGAGCGTCCTCGCGCTGCCCGTTCTCGGACAAGTGGACGGAGAGATTGCTTAAGGAGACAGCAAGGTCGGAACGACACGCGTTTGTCGGAGTGCGTTGAGCCAGTTGCCGGCGGATGGAGACGGCCTCCTGAATCGCCTTAAGAGCTTCATCGCGCTGCCCATTGTCGCCCAAGGTGGAGGAGAGGTTGTGGAGGGTCATGGCAAGATCTCCGGTGTGGGCGGCTGGGTCGTGCGCGGCTAGTTCTCGGCAGATGGTGACGGCCTCCTGAATCGCCTCGAGAGCGTCCTCGTGTTGCCCGTTCTCGGACAAGTGGACGGAGAGATTATTCAAGGAGTCAGCGAGTTCGGAGCGATGTGCGTTGGTCGGAGTGCGGAGAGCCAGTTGTCGGCGGATGGTGACGGCCTCCTGAATCGCCCCGAGAGCCTCATCGTGACGTCCATTAGTGCCTAGATCCGACGCGAGGCCGCCCAGAGCCGAAGCAAGGTCGGGTAAGTGGGTGGCAGGATGCTTACTAGCTAGATCCCGATAGATATCGGTTGCTTCTTGAGATGCGGAGAGCGCCTCTGTTCGTCGGTCGACGGCGGAAAGGCTTGCTGCCAGTCCCTGTAGAGCGCTTGCTAGTCCCGACTTATGAGACTCGGAATTCTCGTCGGGTTGATGGCGGTAGATTTCGACAGCTTCCCGAGATATGGGAAGGGCTTCGTTAAATTCGCCACTGCTACGCATGAAGAGAGCGAGATTGCTAAGGGATAGGGCTAAGTCTGGGGTGTGTGCGTTCGAGTTCTTGCGCCTTCGTCGTCTGCATATTTCAGTACTTTCTCTACCGATCTTCACAGCTTCTTCTTGCTGTCCGGAGTGGAGTAGGTTGAGTGACAGGTTAATTAGTGAGGTAGCCAGGTCGGACGTGTAAGTCGATGGCTTGCTGTCGGCGAGTTCTCTATGGATTTCAGTGGCTTTGCGACTGGATGTCAATGCTTCTTTAAATTGTCCGTTCTTGCCTTGCAGGACTCCGAGTTCCCCTTGTCGGCGTGCATAGTCAGCCCGTTCTTTCTCGGTTGCGTCTCGGGTGGGAACAGGGGTGTTTGCTGCACGTTCAGCCAAAGTGAGCTTCATGGGGAGCGCGAAGTATATTTCATCATTTAGTGCATGTGCTGCTTCATAAGCCTTGTCTGGATCGATGTGGGAGTCGGTGGCGCTTAGGAGCCTGGTGAGGCCTGTCGCGAGGTTGGGGCTCTGGGTGTTGATGGCCTGGGCCTGTACCACCTGAGTGACCTCTGCCAGTACTTCGTTGAGAATCTGTCCTACGTGCTCATTGAGGTGAGGATCTGTCGAGGCGCGTTCGAGGACCGTCCACGTTCGTAGGGATGACTCTCCCACTCTCCTCGGGGACAGCAGTTCGCGGAGAAGAAAGTCCAGGTTCGCGGACTCGGAGGCGATGAGGTGCTCACCGATACGGTCCGGCTCGAGGTGACCGCACCACGTACCTGAACGCTCATCGCCCGTGGCGGGAGGTGGGTAGCAGCGTCTTAGCCACTGTGCGAGGTCCTTGCTATGTTCACCAGGATTCGTGGGAAGGAGGTTGAGGAGACTGACAGCATCATCCTCATTCTGGATATCGACGAGCGTGGCGGCCGACACCGCTTGCCGCGCCAGATCCCGATCGAAGGGGACCGACGCAGGCCAGTGGGAGCACCAGTATTTCTCCTCATGATGAAGAACCTCATCGAACAACTCGTCGGGGGAGCGACCGCGCTGAGCGTTTGGTAAGGGGCGCGCATTCAGGAAGGCGTCGACTGTGACGAGTAGGGGCTGCGCGTACACGGGATCAGTGAGATGATCGAGGAGGTCGCTTGACGGCGTCGAACCAGGTGACTCGGCGAACGATGTATATGCCAGAGTGAACAGTTCCCTTCGCTCTGTATCGGACAGTTCCTCGTTGTTGAGCACGATTGTCGAGGCGACGTCGAGAAGACGATCGAGGCCTTCATTATGGGAATCCTGAGGGCGAAGAGTGTCAACCCACTCATTGGACCCCTGGCGGGTGGTGGGGAGCGGTGAGGGGCGACGTACCAGGAAGACGAGTCGCACCCGCTGTCTCTCGGGATCCTCGGCTGCGTGGAGAGCAGAGGTGATGGCCTCCTTCACTATGTCAGGCCGGCCTTCGGCGTAGTCGACCACGAACAGTAGTGATGACATGTCTTCGCTGGACGTAGCGTCATCCAGCTGCTTGACCTCCTCCAGGAATCCGGCCTTCCAGGTATCAGCGTTTTGATGTGGAGTACCGGCCGCTGCCAGGCTCCGGCAGAGCTCCACACCGAGTCGGGTCTTTCCGGATCCCCCGTCCCCACCCAGAACGTGGATCGCAAATCGCTCCTCGCTTCGCGCCCACGTCTCCAAGCGGGTGAGTACCTCTGCGCGGTCGAGGAAGGGAACCGGGGTCGACTTGGCGGTCAGAAGTCGGACAATGTTCATTCCTTCGGCTGTGTGTTCCCGTCGCGGCTGGGCGGGTTCCAGAGTCAACCGTTGGTTTCCAAGCTCGACTGTGAAAGGAGGGCGAACCGCTGGAAGTTGCTGCTTGCGTGCGGTGATGCGTTGCGCTCGTTGCCTTCGTTTCCACTTCTCCCAGGTCCGTTTGCCGAACCGGATCGCTAGGGGGATGACAGCCGCTGTCATGATCAGACTGGCGATAAACGCGACGAAGGGATGGTTTTTCCAGAGATCGTCCAGCGGACTGAACCAGTTGATCCACGACTGGCCGGAGGGCGTCGTCGGCGAGGGCATGGGTGAAGGGGGCGGCTCTGTCACGGTGCGGACCTCGGGGATGGGAGGGAGTCGGTTCCCCTGGAGTCTACCGAGCAGCTGCTCGGTTTCTCACGGATCGCCGGCCACTGGCGCTGCGGAAGGAATATGACCCGCTACAAGCAGCGGCGTTGCGGGCCACCTGCGCTGGTCGGCCCTGATCGGGGACGTAGTTCACCCACGAGCACTGCGTTGTCTCGCTGACGACTGAGGTCTGCCCTCAGTCGTCAGCGAGAGAAGTACGTTCTGGACGGAGAACGCAGTTCCCGATCCGCTCGGTCGACTGCTCCACGCTGGCACGGCGGCACGTCCGAGCTGGCCAGGTTGGTGCGCCCCGGGTTGGCGTTCGCAGATGATGACTGCTGATGGCGTCGTCACTGACCGGGGCGCGTATCAGGGGAGTGTCCGCTAAGGGCTCGGGCCACTACTGCATGAGGTTGGGGTTCTACTGGCCAGGGGTTGTGCGTACTCCACGAGCCTCCGCACCTCGTGGAGTACACCCATCTACCTGCCAGTGGCACCCGGCTCTCGTGCAGTACCAGCGGCTGCCGCATGAACGCCGCCGTCCCGCCATTCGTATCCGCATCACCGACCGACACGACCTCTGAAATGCCTCAGACGGAGGTTTACCGTGCCATCTGCTCTGTCACGGCCTCGATCTCCTGGCGGATGCGGGCGGCGTCGGCCTCCTTGCCGCTCCACTGGAGGACTGAGGCGTAGGTGCCCAAGGTGTCGGCGAGGCCCTGGCCGAAGGTCTGCGGCTGTGTGCGGGCCAGGCTCCGGTAGAGGTCCGCGGCCTCCCGCGCGGTCTCCAGGGCCTCGTCCCGGTGGCCGGCCTCGGCCAGGCGCTTGGCGAGCCGGTGCAGGCACGGAGCCAGTGCCGGGGCGTGGGTCGCGGGGTCCCGCTCAGCCAGCTCCCGGCGGATCTCCGCCGTCTCCCGGATCGCGGCCAGAGCGGCTGAGCGGTGCCCGGTATCGCCCAGGCACTTTGCGACATTGTGCAGGCAGGCCGCCAGGTCCGGCTTGTAGGCGGCAGAGTCGATCTGCACCAGGCTGCGGTAGATCGTGACGGCCTCCTGGACGGCGGCCAGGGCCTCGTGCGTACGCCCGGCCCGGTTGAGGTTCAAGGTGAGAATATTGAGGGCCCGGGCGAGGTCGGCGGTGTAGGAGGCCGGATTGGCCCGCACCAGGCGCCGGTAGATGCCGATGGACTCCCGGGTCGCGGTGAAGGACTCATGCAGCCGCCTGGCCGTGTACAGGCCGACGGCGAGGATGTACAGGGACTCGGCAAGAGCCGGGGTGTAGGTGGTGGGGCTGCTCCTCACCAGGGTGCGGCGGATGCTCACCACCTCGCGGGAGGCGGCCAGTGCACCGTCGAGGCGGTCGGCGTCGCGCAGGCAGGCGGCATGCGCCTTGAGAGCCCCGGCCAGATCGGGTAGGTGGGTGTCGGGGGCGCTGTGGGCCAGGGCCCTGCTGATGCCGACCGCCTCCTGGGTCGCGGCAAGCGCCTCATCATGCCGCCCCACGTCGCTCAGGCGCCGGGCCAGGGTTCCCAGGCAGCGGATGACCTCGGGGGAGTAGAGGGCGGGGGCGCGCCGGGCCAGCCCTCGGTAGAGCGCAGCGGCCTCCTCGGCCGCCTCCAGGGCTTCCTCCCGGCGGCCCACGGCGGCGCTGCAGTTGGCCAGGACCTCCAGGGACCCGGCCAGCTCGCTGGTGCAGGACCCCGGCTCCTCCTCATCAAGACGGCGGTAGAGGCCGACGGCCTCCCGGGCCTGATCGAGGGCCTCGACGACGTAACCGACCGTGCGCAGGCGCGGAGCCAGGCTGCTCAGGGCCGCCGCCAGCTCGGGGACCTGGGCGTCCGGATCGGCCTGGACCAGACGTCGTCGGACGCTGATGGCCTGCTGGGCGGTGACGAAGGTATCGCTCGGCCTCCCGGACTCGCTCAGACGGCAGGCGAGCGTGGTCAGGGCCACCGCCAGGCCGGCGTCGTAGGTGCGAGGGGCCTCCCGGGCCAGGCTCCGGAAGAGGCCGACGGACTCCTGGGCGGTGGCCAGGGCGTCGCGCAGCTCACCGGCCGCACTCAGGTCGGCCGCGAGCCGACACAGCGACTCGGCCAGGCCGGGGGCATGGGCGTCGTAGTCCTGCTGGGTCAGGCGCCGTCGGATCCGGGCCGTCTCCCGTGAGATGCCGACTCCCTCGCGGATCCGGCGGGCCTGGCTCAGGCGCAGGGCCAGCACCGACAGGCCCTCGGCGAGATCGGCCAGGTAGAGGTCCGGGTTCAACCGGGCCAGGCCCCGGAGGATCTGACCGGCCTCCCTCGCGGCATCCAGTGCCTCGCCGCGGCGTCCCGAGCCGGCCAGGCGCTCACTGAGCTCCAGCAGCCGGGCGGCGTGAGCGGCGCTCTCGGGGCTGACATAGGGGGAGAGGGACACGTCTGAAAGCCTCGGGCTCGGGAAACGGTGGTGAGTGCACGGTAGCCGGGGCCGGCCGGCATCGCGATGGGGAGACGTCACCGCGGGCGCGCCCCGTCTGCCGCTCCTTTAGAATCGGGACAGGGTCGGTACTGGGATCGCGAGGAAGGGAGCAGGTGTGGGCGCGCTGTTCAGCCTGGACCACGTGGGGGTCCAGGTCGTTGCGATGACGGCCACCTTCCTCCTGTGCCTGACGCTGGGAGCCGAGCGCCACCTGCGCCACAAGGACGCCGGCGTCAAGACGCACGTCCTGGTGGGGCTGGGCTCATGCCTGTTCACCCTCGTGTCCGCCTACGGCTTCGCCCCGATCACCGGTTCCGACATCTCCGTGGACCCCAGCCGCGTGGCCGCGCAGATCGTCTCCGGTATCGGCTTCCTGGGCGCCGGGGTCATCTTCGTCAACAACGACACCGTCCGCGGACTGACCACCGCCGCCACCGTCTGGCTCAGCGCCGCCATCGGCATGGCGTGCGGGGCGGGCATGATCCCCCTGGCGGTCACCGCCGTCGCGCTCGACTACGTCGTCGTCCTGCTGCTGGGGCCCCTCACCTCACGCCTGCAGCGCCGCCGTGGCGAGGTGACCGTGCGGATCGACTACGAGGTCGGCCGCGCCATCATGCCCGAGATCCTTCAGGCCGCCACGGCCTCCGGCTTCACCGCCACCCTGGAGGAGACCGAGATGATCCGCGGCGAGCACGGGCGCACCATGAACGCCGTCATGCGCTTCCACGGGCAGCGGCCCGCCGCCCACCTCATCGAGGCCCTCTCCGGGCTCGACGGCGTCGACGGCGTCGAGTGCCTCGAGGGCGGCCGGCTCGACTGAGCCCGACGGCGGGCCCCTCCAGCTCCAGTCCTATTCCTCCTACTCCAGGGCCCGGATGATGGCCTCGACCGTGTCCTTGGCGTCGCCGAAGAGCATCGAGGTGTTCTCCCGGAAGAAGAGCGGGTTGTCCACCCCGGCGTAGCCGGTGGCCATGGACCGCTTGAAGACGATGACCCGTCCGGCCTCCCACACGTGCAGCACCGGCATGCCCGCGATCGGTGAGCCCGGCTCCTGGGCCGCGGGGTTCACCGTGTCGTTGGCCCCGATGATGAGGACGACGTCGACGTCGTCGAAGGAGTCATTGACCTCGTCCATCTCCAGGACGATGTCGTAGGGGACCTTCGCCTCGGCCAGCAGCACGTTCATGTGCCCGGGTAGGCGGCCGGCCACCGGGTGGATGCCGAAGGTGACCTCCACGCCCTCCGAGCGCAGCATCTCGGTGAGGGTGGCCACCGGGTACTGGGCCTGGGCGACGGCCATCCCATAGCCGGGGGTGATGACCACGCGTCGGGAGGCCTGCAGCAGGTGGGCCACCTGGGTGGCGTCGGTCTCGTCCACCGATCCCTCGTGCCGGGCGCCGCCCGCGGCCGCGGAGGTCGAGTCGGTGCCGTAGCCGCCCAGCAGCACCGAGACGAAGGAGCGGTTCATGGCCTGGCACATGAGGTAGGACAGGTACGCCCCCGAGGAGCCCACCAGCGCGCCGGTGATGATGAGCAGGTCGTTATCCACCATGAAGCCGGTGAAGGCCGAGGCCCACCCCGAGTAGGAATTCATGATCGAGACGACCACCGGCATATCGCCGCCGCCGATCGCCAGTACCAGGTGGGCGCCCAGAACCAGGGAGATCGCCGTCATCGCCGCGAGGAGTGCCCAGCCGGTGCCGGAGCCGGCCGGCACGCTCATGAAGCCCACCATGAGGAGCAGGGAGGCGACGAGGGCCGCCAGGTTGAGCACGTTGCGACCCGGCAGCGTCAGCGGACGCCCCGGCACCCGGCCGGAGAGCTTGAGGGCCGCCAGGATCGAGCCGGTGAAGGTCACCCCTCCGACGAACACGCCCAGGAAGACCTCGCCCAGGTGGAAGGCCCCCAGCGAGGCGGACAGCGCGTCGGGGGAGACGTAGGAGTTGTAACCCACCAGGACCGCCGCCAGTCCCACGAGCCCGTTGAGCACGGCGATGAGCTGGGGCATCCCGGTCATGGCCACGCGCCTGGCCACCACCAGCCCGATGACCGAGCCCAGGGCCAGTCCCATGGCGATGAGCAGCAGCGTCGGCAGCACGCCCCGTGCCGGGTGACTGCTCAGGGCCAGGCCGATGGCGGCGAGCACCGCCACACCCATGCCGACGGCGCCCGCCACGTTGCCGGCCACCGCCGTCTCGTGGCGGGACAGGCCGGCGGCGGCCAGGATGAACAGGATCGCGGCGGCGATGTAGGCCAGGACCACCGGTGAGGGCAGTGACGGCACGGCGGCGGTCAGCAGCTCCGACGACGATGCCGGGGCCAGGGTCACCATCTGAGTCATCATCTCCTCCTCACCTCAGTCCTTCGTGAACATGGCGAGCATGCGGTGAGTGACCGCGAACCCGCCGACGATGTTGATCGTGGCCAGGACCACCGCGATCAGGCTGATGGCGCTGATGAGCGGGTGGGGGTTGCCGACCTGCGAGATCGCCCCGACCAGGATGATCCCCGAGATCGCGTTGGTCACCGACATGAGCGGCGTGTGCAGGGCGGGAGTCACGTTGGAGATGACGTGGAAGCCCAGGATCACCGAGAGCATGAGCACGATGTAGTGGCTCGTGGCCGCCGGCGGCGTCACCAGGACCAGGGCGGCGCCCACCAGGCTCGCCGCGGCCAGTCCCAGCCACTGCCGGGAGCGCGAGCGTGCCTGCGCCGCCCGGGCGGCCTCGCGGGCCGCCTCCTGGGAGGCCGCGTCGTCGGCGGCCGCCTCCGCCGAGTGCCCCGGGGCCACAGCGGCCGAGACCTGGATCGGGGGCGGGGGCCACATCACCTCGCCGTCGTGGGTCACCGTGATGGCGCGGACCACCTCGTCCTCCAGGTCCAGGGTGAGAACCCCGTCCTTGGCGGGGGTGAGCAGACCCAGCAGGTTGACGATGTTGCGCCCGTAGAGCTGGGAGGCCTGCGAGGGCAGCATCCCCGCCAGGTCCGTGTGCCCCACGATGGTGACGCCGCCGGCGGTGGTAACCACCTCGCCGGGCACCGTCAGCTCGGTGTTGCCGCCGGTGGCCGCCGCCATGTCGATGACGACCGAGCCGGGGCGCATGGCCTCGATCGCGCCCCGGTCCAGGAGCACCGGAGCGCGGCGGCCCGGGATGCTCGCCGTGGTGATGACGACGTCGGACTCAGCGGCCTGGCGGGCGTAGAGCGCGTTGGCCGCAGCCGCCTGGTCGGCGTCCATCTCCTTGGCGTAGCCGTCGGAGGAGACCTCCTGAGCGCGGGGCAGCGGCACGAACTGCGCCCCCATGGAACGGACCTGGTCGGCGACCTCGGGACGCACGTCGGAGCCGCGCACCTGCGCGCCCAGGGAGCAGGCGGTCCCGATCGCCGACAGCCCGGCGACGCCCGCACCGATGACGTAGACGGTCGCCGGCGGGAACTTCCCCGCAGCGGTCACCTGCCCGCTGAACAGCCGGCCCAGGTGCGAGGCCGCCTCGATGACGGCCCGGTAGCCGGCGAGGTTCGCCTGCGAGGAGAGCACGTCCAGGGACTGAGCCCGAGACACCCTCGGGACCACGTCCAGGGCCAGACAGGTGATGCCCCGTTCCCGCAGCGCCTCAAGCAGCTCGGGCCGGCGCGCCGGGTCCAGCCGGCAGATGAGCACCGCGCCCCGGCTCATGAGGGCCAGGTGCTCCTCACTCGGGGCCGAGGCGCTCACCACGACCTCGCAGCCCCAGACCCGGGCGCCACCGGCGAGCTCGGCCCCGGCGGCCTCATAGGCGTCGTCGGGAAACTGCGCCCGCTCGCCGGCGCCGCGCTCGACCAGGACCTCGTAGCCCAGGCGGGTCATCCGCTCCACCGTCTGCGGGCTCGCAGCGGTGCGCGGCTGATCCGCCGGCTCGCGGGGAACTCCGATACGCATAGTGCCTCCTTGCACGATACGGATGCCGTCGTCGGCATCTCACAAGAAACTATCGGCAAGATAGAAGTTCTTGCGAGCTCGGGCAAGGGACCGTTGGGTCCTCTCCAGCAGGGGAGATGGTGCGAGGGGCGTCGGGAGGACGATCGAGAGAGGTCGAATCGACAGCGCTCGACCAGTACCGGACCGGTACTAGAGCAGTGTCAGGTCGGCGCCGGCTCAGGGGCGGTTCGGGGCCGGTCTCAGGGCCGGGCCATGTCCCAGCAGCGGGCGCCACCGGTCATGCCGGCCTCGTTGGGGACCACGACGACGTCGTCGCCGATCTTGCCCAGCTGGGCCGCCGTGATCCGGCGCGAGTTGCCGCCGCCCAGGTAGAGACGGTCCCACAGGTACATCGGGCGCAGGGCGTCGACGACGCGGCGCACCCGGCGCGACCAGTGGGCGTCGCCCAGGCGCAGGCGCTCGTGCTCGCCGATGTAGTCGTCATAGGTCAGGCCCCAGCGCACCGGCCCCTGGGAGACCTCCACGTGCGGGGCCAGCACGCCGTTGTCGAACACGGCGTTGCCCAGCCCCGTCCCCAGGGTCACGATCATCTCCAGGCCGTGGCCCGTGACGACGCCGGCCCCGGCGACCTCGGCGTCGTTGAGGACCAGGGAGGGGATGCCCAGCGCGGTGGAGACACCTGTGCCCATGTCGAAACGGGCCCAGGCCTCCACCAGCTCGGGAAGCACCTTGGAGCGCGGTCCGTCCCTGGTGATGTAGTGGGGCGTGGCGATGACGACCCCGTGGCGGATCATGCCCGGCATCCCCACCGTCACCCGGTCCGCGCCCGGCAGCTGGGAGGCCAGGGAGGCGATGGTCTCCACCAGCTTCGTCGGCGGCAGCGGGTAGGGGGTCGGGGTGCGCACGGCGCGGGAGATGATGTTGCCCTCGGCGTCGAGCACCGAGGCCTTGATGCCGCCGCCGCCGCAGTCCACGGACAGAGTCGTTGTGCTCACGGCTGCGAGCCTAGTGGAAGCACGCAACCAGTGCGGTTCAATGGGGCCATGCCACGCATCCGCCTCGACCTGGCCTACGACGGCACCTTCTTCTCCGGGTGGGCCGCCCAGCCCGGGCTGCGCACCGTCGAGGGGGTGCTGACCGACGCCCTGGCCACCGTCCTGCGCGAACCCGTCCGCCTCACGGTGGCCGGCCGCACCGACGCCGGCGTCCACGCCGCCGCCCAGGTGGTCCACCTCGATACGAGCCCCGAGGCCTGGACCGCGCTGCCCGGGCGCTCCGAGCGCAGCCCCGAGGCGGCCCTGCTCACCCGGCTCGCCGGTGTCCTGGCGCGCGAGGCCCAGGAGAGCCTGCCGCGCACCCCGCGCGGGGCCGGCGACGTCGTCGTCACCGGGGCGCGCATCGTGCCGGAGGCCTTCGACGCCCGCTTCGGTGCGCTCAGCCGCCGCTACGCCTACCGGATCGCCGACGCCGCCGCACCGCGCGATCCCGCCCGGCGCGCCACCGTCCTGTGGGTGCCGGACCGGCTCGACGTCGAGGCGATGGCCGCCTCGGCCGCGCCCCTGCTGGGAGAGCACGACTTCCTGTCCTACTGCAAGCCCCGCGAGGGCGCCACGACCATCCGCACCCTGCGCACCCTCCACTGGCGGCGAGCCGAAACGGGGTCGGATGCCGGGCTCGTCGTTCTGTCCGTCGTCGCCGACGCCTTCTGCCACTCCATGGTCCGCTCCCTGGTGGGGGCCGGGCTCGCCGTCGGGCAGGGACGCAGGCCCGTCACCTGGCCCGGTGAGCTCCTGGCGGCCCGTACGCGCGACGGCGCCGCCCCAGTGGCCCCGCCGCACGGGCTGACCCTGGAGGAGGTCACCTACCCCGGTGACGAGGAGCTCGCCGCCCAGGCCGAGCGCGCCCGCACCACCCGCCGACTGACCTGCTGACCCCGCTCCGCCGACGGCCCGCCGAGGCGCGTGGTGCGATTCACGGAACTGGAAAGCCGCACCTTTTGACCCTCCTGTGGGCCGCCCGGTACTGTTGGCAATCGTCGTGCAGCACGCGCGTGCGTGTCCGCGGTGCCGTCCCACTCGCCCCGGATCGCCTGTGCTCCGACCACTCACCTGACCATGGTGGTCTCGCCGAACCGCGAACGCTTCACCGCGCTTCGGCGTGCCCACTCGCCAAGAGAAACGAAGGCAACGCCCGTGCGCACGTATACACCGAAGCCCGGCGACGTCGAGAAGAGCTGGTACGTCATCGACGCTACCGACGTCGTCCTGGGTCGACTCGCGGCCCAGGCCGCCACCCTGCTCCGTGGGAAGCACAAGCCCCAGTTCGCGCCCAACGAGGACTGCGGCGACTACGTCGTCATCATCAACGCCGACAAGGTGGCCCTCACCAACGGCAAGGCTGACAAGAAGTTCGCCTACCGCCACTCCGGCCACCCGGGCGGCCTGACCGCCGTCTCCTACCGCGAGCTGCTGGCCACCCGCCCCGAGCGCGCCGTCGAGAAGGCCATCAAGGGCATGGTCCCTCACACCAAGCTCGGTCGCGCTCAGCTCAAGAAGCTCAAGGTCTACGCAGGTGCCGAGCACCCGCACGCCTCCCAGAACCCGAAGACGTTCGAGATCACCCAGGTCGCCCAGTAAGCGCTCCAGCGCTCGGCACCCCGCGACAAGCAAAGGACACATCGTGGCTGAGACCACTGTCGACATCGACGCGCTGGACGAGGAGAACGCCCCCTCCAGCTACACCACCGAGACCGAGGAGTCCGCTCCGGGTCGCGGCCAGTCCATCACCGCCCCCGGCTCCGGCCTGGGCCGCCGCAAGGAGGCCGTCGCCCGCGTGCGCCTCGTTCCCGGCACCGGCCAGTGGACGCTGAACGGCCGCTCCCTGGAGGACTACTTCCCCAACAAGCTGCACCAGCAGCTCGTGCGCGCCCCCTTCACCATCCTGGACCTTGAGGGCCGTTTCGACGTCGTCGCCCGCATCAACGGTGGTGGCGTCTCCGGCCAGGCCGGCGCCCTGCGCCTGGGCATCGCCCGCGCCCTCAACGAGATCGACCGTGAGGCCAACCGCGCCACCCTCAAGAAGGCCGGCTTCCTCACCCGTGACTCGCGCATCGTGGAGCGCAAGAAGGCCGGTCTGCACAAGGCCCGTCGCGCCCCCCAGTACTCCAAGCGCTGATCCGGCGCGGTGCCCGGTCCTTCCGGCCGGAACCGCTCGACTGTTTACCGACGGCGGCCGTCCCCTTCACGGGGGCGGCCGCCGTCGCCATCCGTCAGGGGTGGGCCTGGTCTGTTCCGGCGGCTCGGCACCAGCCGGCTCCCACCGCAGATGGCCGGGATTGCAGGAACGACCCGTCGCCCAAGGACCCCGGAGGACATCAGACCTTGCTCGTGCTCCGGTCGTCGTGTCACCAGGCCGGGCGGCCCGTGGCAGGATGGTGCTGTTTCGTCACCCCTCAGGAGGATCTCCATGGCTCGTCTCTTCGGAACCGACGGCGTACGCGGCCTGGCCAACGACCTGCTCACGCCCACCCTGGCCGTACAGCTCGGTGAGGCCGCGGCCCGTGTCCTGATCAAGGACACCCCCGCCACCCGGCGCTCGCGCAGCGTCCGCCCCCGCGCCATCGTGGGGCGTGACACCCGCGCCTCCGGAGAGTTCCTCGACCACGCCATCAGCGCGGGCCTGGCCTCCTCCGGCGTCGACGTCACCCGCGTGGGCGTCCTGCCCACCCCGGCGATCGCTCACCTGACGGCCACGCAGGACATCGAGCTGGGCGTCATGATCTCCGCCTCCCACAACCCCTTCCCCGACAACGGCATCAAGTTCATCGCCCGCGGCGGCTACAAGCTCGCCGACGCCGTCGAGGACGAGATCGAGGCCCTCTTGGGCAAGGTCAACGACCGGCCCACCGGCTCCGACGTCGGACGCGTCATCAAGGGCGAGACCGTCGCCGACCAGAACTACATCAACCACCTCGTCGACTCCGCCGCTACCGACCTGTCCGGGCTGCGCATCGTCGTCGACGCCTCCAACGGCGCCGCCTCCGTCGTCGGCCCTGCTGCGCTGCGCGCCTCAGGCGCCGAGGTCATTGTCATCAACGCCTCCCCGGACGGCCTCAACATCAATGACAACTGCGGCTCCACCCACCCCGAGCAGCTGCAGAACTACGTCCGGGCTGTCGGCGCGGACATGGGCGTGGCCTACGACGGCGACGCCGACCGCTGCCTGGCCGTGGACGCCGACGGTCAGCTCGTCGACGGCGACCAGATCATGGGCATGCTCGCCATCGGCATGAAGGCCGACGGCACCCTCGGCTCCGACACCCTCGTCGTCACCGTCATGAGCAACCTCGGCCTCATCCTGGCGATGCGAGAGCACGGCATCCGCACTGTCCAGACCGGCGTGGGCGACCGTTACGTGCTCGAGCGTATGCTCCAGGGCGGCTACACCCTGGGCGGCGAGCAGTCCGGCCACGTCATCGATACTCTCCACGCCACCACCGGCGACGGCGTGCTCACCTCGCTGCGCGTGGCCGCGCGTGTCAAGCGCACCGGCAAGACCCTGGCTGAGCTCGCCAGCGTCGTCACTCGCCTGCCCCAGACGCTCATCAACGTCAAGAACGTCGACAAGGGGGCCGCCAGCACCAACCAGTCCGTGCAGGACGCGGTGGCGTCCGCGGAGGAGGAGCTGGGCGAGACCGGGCGCGTCCTGCTGCGGCCGTCGGGTACCGAGCCGCTCGTGCGCGTCATGGTCGAGGCTGCCACCCAGGAGGAGGCCGACCGCGTGGCCCGGTCCCTGGCCGACACCGTCAAGAGCAACCTCAGCCTGTAGCCCGGGCCCACTGGTTTCCTTCCGGGGTCGGCCGCCGGCGCAGCCATCAGTACGGTGGCGGGCGTCGAGGTCGGCCCCGGTCGTTGAGACCGTCGGCTCGCCGCGCTGGAGGAGGAGATGGGGAAGGATGGTCCCGTGACGTTCCCCTACCCGCTGTCGCTTCTGACGGATCCGCCGACCTGGCGCGGCAGGGCCCTGAGTGGGCGGATTCTCGACCTGCTCGCCGTCCTGGCCGGCGGCCGGGAGCCCCGGATGAGCGACGCCTTCCTCATCGAGGCCCTGTGGCCCGACGACGCCCCCGCCCGGCCGCTGAGGGCGCTGCACGTCGTCGTCTCCCGCGCGCGGGCGGTGGTGGGGGAGGGCGTCGTCGAGCGCACCGGTGACGGCTACCGGCTGACGCTGCCCGTTGCGGAGGTCGACGCCCTCGACCTGGCTGACCGAGCGGACCGGGCCCGCGCCTGCGCCACCGCGGGCCAGTGGGACCAGGTCCTGGACCTCACCGGCGCCCTGCCCCGGGTGCCCGCCTCCGATGAGGCCGACGTCGCCGGATCAGAAGCATCCCCTCTCACCGAGCTGCGGGCGCGCGCCGTCACCCAGGCCGCGTCGGCCCGCCGCGACCGGGCCCTGGCCCTGGAGGCCACCGGCGAGCACGAGCAGGCCGCGGGCCTGCTGCGTGAGGCCGCCCGGCGCGACCCCGGCGATGAGACCGTCCTGGCAGCCCTCATGCGTGCCGAGTCCTGGGCGCGCTCGCCGGCCGCCGCCCTGGAGATCTACGAGGCGCACCGCCGCAGGCTGCGCGAGCAGGGGGCCGTGCCGGGGCCGGCCATGCGCGCCGCCCACGAGGCCGTCCTGGCCGCCGAGAGCCCCGTGCGCCGCGGCCTGGAGCCCGCACCCGAGCACTTCCTGGGCCGCGAGGAGGACGTGATCGGTGTCCTCCGGGCTCTGAGCACCCACCGGCTGGTCACGATCACCGGGCCGGGAGGAGTCGGCAAGACGACCCTGGCCCAGGTGGTCGCGGCGCGCAGCCGCCGCCCCGCCGTCTACGTCGCCCACCTGGCCGAGATCTCGCCCGGCGCCGACCTGGCCAGGGTCCTGCTCGATGCCGTCGGAAACCCCGGAGCGGCCAATGGCGACCCGTGCCGGTCACTGGCCGCCGCCCTCGCCCTGCCCGGAACCGTCCTCGTCCTGGACAACTGCGAGCACCTGGCCGACGCGGTCGCCGACCTCATCGGTCCACTCCTGGCCGCCTGCCCCGACCTGCGGGTCCTGGCGACCTCTCGCCGCCCCCTCGACCTGGTCGCGGAGCACGTCCACCGCCTTGCACCGCTGGATCAGGCAGCGGCGGCCGAGCTCTTCCGCGCCCGTGCCCTGGCGGCCCGCCCCGAGCAGGTCGTCGACGACGAGGACCTGGAGGACCTTCTCACCCGGCTCGACGGCATCCCCCTGGCCATCGAGCTGGCCGCAGCGCGCACCCGCAGCCTGTCAGCGCGCCAGATCGCCGAGCGGCTGCCCGGCCGGCCCGAGCTGCTGACCGGAGCCCGGGACGCCCCCGCCCGCCAGCGCACCCTGACCGCGGTCATCGAGTGGTCCTGGAACCTGCTCGACGCCGTCGAGCGCCGAGCCATGGCGCGTCTGGCCCTGCTCGCCGACGGCTTCACCCTCGCCGCCGCGGAGGCGCTCATCGGCGCCGACGCCGCTGATGTTCTTGACGCCCTGGTCTCCCACTCCCTGCTCGTGGTGCGCGACCACGGCCTGCCCCGCTTCCACATGCTCGTCACCGTCCGTGACTTCGCCCTGGAGCAGCTGGCCGCCTCCGGCGACGAGACGGCTGCCCGGGCGGCCCTGTACGAGTGGGTGGTCGACCTGTGCTCCCAGATCCGTTTCCCCATCAACGCCGGCGACTTCGGCGACGTCCACCACCCCCAGGCCCGCCGGCACGACCGCCTCTTCCGGCAGGTCGCGCACGACGAGGCCGTCATCGTCCAGGAGCTCGACCGGCTCCTGGCGCAGGCCGAGGCCAAGGATGCGGACCACCTGCCCGGCGAGCTGCGCGACGCGATCTGCCTCATCGGTGCCGCGCTCATGCGGCTGTGGAGCGTCACCTGGAGCTACGAACGCATCGCCGACTACGGCTCGCGCCTCATCCGCCCCGCCGCGCAGCCGGCCCGGGACGCGCGCGGCAACGAGGCGGGGCTCGCCGTCCTGGCCCTGTGCGTCACCCTGTTCGGGCTCCTGAGCCACATGCCCACGCAGATCCGCTCACTGCTGCCGGAGTCCTTCGACGGCGAGGGATCCTTCAGCCGGGTGCGGCGCTTCCTGCGCGCCGAAGACGGGCAGTGGCCCGAGCTGGCCCGCGACGCCGACCCCTGGGTCGCCTGGGCCGCGACCCGCTGCCTGGCCGCCCAGCAGGAGGACGACGGCGACCCCGGCGCCTCCTTGGAGACCATCGAGGCCCTCCTGGACCGGCTCCACGGCAACGACCTGGCCGGCATCCACCTGCTCGAGCTGCACCTCCACCGCCTGCAGGTACTCATGTCCCTGGGACGGTACGGCGAGGTCGTTGACGCATGCACGCGAGCCCAGGTGCTCCTGGAGGGGATCCTGCCGAGCTGGGGCGGGTTCTTCCGCACCACCCTGCGGCTGGAGGCCGCCTACTGCGCGGTCTACCTCGATCCCAGGCCGCAGACGGCGGAAAGTCTGCTGGAGAGCCTGGATCCCGTCGACCTGCCGGGAACCATGCGCTTCATTGCCCGCTCCGTGCGCGGAGAGCTGGAGCTCACCCGCGGGCGCGTGCGCACCGCCGCCCTCATCCAGCGCGTGAGCCTGCGCTACGCCGGGCACTGGCGCTCCATCCTGGGGGCCGGCTCCCAGTGGGAGCTCTACATCCTGAGCATGTGCCTGGTCACCGATATCGAGCTCAGCCCCGACGACGCCGTCGAGCTCGACGCTGCGGCCATCCGGGCCCGCGCGGTTCGGCTGCTGCGCGACATCCTCTCCGACCCCGCCCCGAGGCAGCGGGACATCCCCACCATTATGGCCTTCGCCGCGGCCGTCGGTCTGTCCTGCGCCACCGCCGCGTCGGCCGGCTCCGAGCAGCGCGATGCGGGCACCGAGCTGGTCGCCACGGCCCTGGCCGTGGGCACCAACCAGACCTGCCGCCTGCTCTCCCACGACTACCTGCGCGCCCGCAGCGAGCAGGCCGACGCCCGGGCGCTGGCCGAGGCCGAGGACCGGATCCGGCCCCTGGACCGCGGTCGGCTGGTCGCGCACGCAGCCGGTCTCGCCTGCGGTTTGGCGGGCGGGACCGGCTGGAGCCGTTGAGCGGCGGGGCGATCCGCCCCAGTGGTCAGGCAGCCGAGCGGCGGTGCGCTCAGGCGTTGCGCCGCTGGTAGCGGACGATCGTCAGCGGGGCCATGACCGCCAGCACCAGCAGCGAGCCGAGGATGGCTGCGCGTACGTCCCCGGCCGATCCCGCCGTCCCGTCCAGCAGGTAGCGGCAGCCGTCGACGATGTGCGAGATCGGGTTGTTGCGTGCGAAGGCCTTGAGCCAGCCCGGTAGCGTCGTGGTGGGCACCATGGCGTTGGACAGGAAGGTCAGCGGGAACAGGACGATGACCGTGAAGGAGGTGACCGCCTGGGCCGAGGAGAAGACTGTCCCCAGGAACAGGAAGGTCCAGGCGATCGCCCAGGCGCAGCCCGCCGCCAGCGCGATCGCTCCGATGGACCCCGACCAGCCGTTGACGGGCCGGTAGCCCAGGACGTAGCCGGTGAGCACCGTCAGCGACGTGCAGATGAGATAGCGCAGCACGTCGGAGACCATCGGCCCCAGGACGGGGGAGATCCGGGACATCGGCATGGTCCGGAAGCGGTCGAAGACCCCCTTGTCCATGTCCTCGCGCAGGTCCACTCCCACGCTCTGGCTCGTGGTCAGGGCGTTGATGATGACGAGCCCCGGGACGATCGTGGGCAGGTAGGCCTTGACGTCCCCGGCGATCGCGCCGCCGAAGAGCTCACCGAACATGACGGTGAACATGACCGGCTGGATGAGGATGTCGTAGGACTCGCCCGGGTTGCGCACCATGGTGATGAGGGCGCGCCAGGCCATGGCGAGCGTGTCCGGGACGAGTCGCGCCTCACTGAATCGGGAGCCCTTGAAGGCTGGGGCGGAGGACGGGGCGGATCCGTTCGGCAGGGCGGTTGCGTTTGCTGCGGGGAAGGTCATGACTGCTCCTCGACGTCGTCGGAACGGGTGGATGCGGGGGAGGAGGCCGACGGCTCGGCGGAGGGACTGGGCGGGGCGTCGGCCTCCTGTCCGGGGTGGCCGGTCAGGGCCATGAAGACCGAGTCCATGCTGGGGCGGTCCACCGAGACGGTCCTGGGGGACAGGCCGGCGTCGCGCAGGGCCACGAGCACCTCGGTGGCCACTGACGCCTCGGTCAGCGGCGTCTGCAGGCGTGCGCCCTGGATACCCCGGTCGGTCAGCGCCGGGGCGTGACCGGTGACCCGCTCGATGACCTCGGCCGTCGCGGCCTGGTCCTCGGGGGTCGCCGGGGTCAGGACGAGCGAGCTGCTGCCCACCCGGTCCTTGAGCTCGTCGGGAGTGCCCCCGGCGATGAGCCGCCCGGAGTCGATGATGCCGACCTGGTGAGCCAGACGGTCGGCCTCCTCCAGGTACTGGGTGGTCAGCAGGATCGTGGAGCCGCCCTGAACCAGGGAACGGATGACGTCCCACATCTGCTCACGCGTGCGCGGGTCCAGTCCGGTGGTGGGCTCGTCGAGGAAGATGAGCGGGGGACGGGCGATGAGCGAGACGGCCAGGTCCAGCCGGCGCCGCATCCCGCCGGAGTAGCCACTCACCCGCTTACCGCCGGCCTCGGTGAGGCTGAAGGAGGCCAACAGCTCGTCGGCCCGCTCATGGGCCTGACGCCGGCCAAGGCCCAGCAGACGGCCGAAGAGGCGTAGGTTCTCCACCCCGGTGAGCATCTCGTCGACGCTGGCGTACTGGCCCGTCACCCCGATGAGGCTGCGCACAGCGTGGCGCTCGCGGACGACGTCGCGGCCCAGGACCATCGCCCGGCCACCGGTCGGTGCCAGCAGCGTGGTGATCATGCGCAGCGTCGTCGACTTGCCTGCACCGTTGGGACCGAGCAGGCCGTAGACGATGCCGGCGGGAACTTCCAGGTCGAGGTCGTCGACGGCGGTGAAGGAGCCGAAGGTCCGCGTCAGGCCGTCGGTCCTGATGGCCGGGGCCGCGCTGGATGAGGGTGATCTGGTTGCTGTTGATGTGGTCATGCCGCCAAGGCTGGCTCCGCACAGTTTCAAAGCGGCTTCACCGAGACAGGGCCGAGTTTCACGCCGTTTCGTTCCGGCCTCCCCCGTTTCGGATGACGGCCTTTCAAGGCTGGGCGACGTCAGCGCTGCCGGAGCCGCAGCGGGCGGCCTTGTCTCGGGCGGCCTCGTAGCTCTCGTAGAAGACGGGGGCGGGAATCCCGCCACCTCGGCCCTGCTCGTAGACGGTTCTGCAGACGAACAGCAGGTCGTCGGTATTGCCGTGCAGCGTCATGATTCTGCGGGTGAGAAGGTTCTTGGAGAACATGCGTTTCATGAGGGGAGCGGAGACGGCGGTCGGCAGCCGGTAGGCGAGCAGCTCGCCGCGGTAGCGCCTCAGGTCGACGCCGCGCGACGCCACGATCCTGGACGTCTCGCGAATCGCCCTGACCACCCGGGCCAGCGTCCTGGTTGAGCTCATGAGCCGCTCAGCAGAGCGCGTCGTGTCCTCAATGTCGCCGTACATCCCCGCCACGGCACCGACGCCGGCATTGATCGCCATGTGCAACCAGATCCACTCGAGCATGTCGTGGGGACGCTCCAGGCTGATACCGCAGGAGTCGAACAGCGCCTCCACCTGCTCGTAGCCGGGGAAACGGGCCCTGTCGCGCCGCTCCAGCATGACGTGGTCGAAGACGCAGCAGTCGAGCCGGTTGCCCGTGATGCTCCCGCCCGCCACCGGGTACCCCAGAAGGATGTCGCGACCGGCCATCAGGTGGTCGAGCTCCTCACGCTCTCCCCAGAAACCACAGAACAGCAGAACGGGCCCCTCGATGCCCTCCGCATCGAGGTCGGCCATCACCTCGGCGATCCTGCCCTGCGGCACCGAGACCACAATGAGGTCGTAACGGTCGTGTGCATGGTGGTGAACATGGTGGTGAACGCTGTAGCGGCCGCGGGACAACGAGCCCTTCGGATCGGTCCTGCCGTCGAGGATCTCCACCTCGAGCGAGCTGATCCCGGACCGTGCGCTGCTGCTGCGAACCAGGTGCTCGACTCGGTGGCCGGCCTTCTGGAAGAGGTACCCGTAGGTCGTCCCGATCACCCCCAGGCCGACGACGAGAATGTTCATAGGAGCCTTGGTGCTTGCCTGTGCTGTCATGGCCGCCAGCCTGCGGCCCTCCGGTTTCAGACCGCCTTCATACCGGCTTCAGGGTCGGGCGGCGCAGGCCCGCTCAGCCCCGCTCAGGCCTGTTCAGGACTTGCGCAGCAGGACCCGGCTCATGCGGTGCTCGGAGTCCTTGGTCAGGACCAGGGTGGCCCGGCCCCGGGTGGGGGCGATGTTCTCGCGCAGGTTGACCAGGTTGACGCTCTCCCAGATCTCACCCGCCCCGGCCAGGGCGACGTCGTCGGGAATCTCGGCGAAGCGCCGGAAGTAGGATCCCGGCTGGGTGAAGGCCGTGTGCTTCAGGGTGAGGAACCGGTCCAGGTACCAGCGGCGGATGTCCACGGGGTCGGCGTCGACGTAGATCGAGAAGTCGATGAAGTCACTGACCGCCAGGGCAGAGGACCCGGGCCGCGTTCCCCGCGGGGCCGGCTGGAGGACGTTGAGCCCCTCCAGGACGAGGATGTCGGGGCGCTCGACCGTCACGTGCCGGCCCGGGACGATGTCGTAGACCGTGTGGGAGTAGACGGGTGCCTGAACCCGCTCGCTGCCGGACTTCACGGCCGCGACGAACTCCAGCAGCGCCCGGCGGTCGTAGGACTCGGGGAAGCCCTTGCGGGCCATGAGCCCGCGCTCCTCGAGGACCCGGTTGGGCAGCAGGAAGCCGTCGGTGGTCACCAGGTCCACGCGGGGGGTGTCCGGGAAGCGGGTGAGCAGGTGGGCGATGAGACGCGCCGTCGTCGACTTGCCGACGGCGACCGATCCGGCCACCGCGACGACGAAGGGCGTGGGCGGCTCGTCCACGCCCAGGAAGGTGCCGGTGCGGTGCGCGCGCTCACGCGAGGTGGCGATGTAGTCCTCCAGCAGCGCGGTCAGGGGACGGTAGACGGCGTCCACCTCGGCCAGGTCGATGGGGTCGCCCAGGCCCCGCAGCTTCTCGACGTCGGCCTGGGTCAGCGGCAGCGGTGCCGATGACGCCAGGGCGGACCACTGGTCGCGGTCCAGCTCGATATAGGGCGAGGCGCCCGGGATGCCCGGGTCACTCGGGTCGCTCAGCTCGGAGGTCACCGACACAGTGTCGCAAAAAGAGGCGCTTGACGGACAATCTCGAAGGATCGAAGAGGACTCAGTGAGATCCCGATGGGATCTCGTTGAGATCTCATCGGGATCGCGCCGGCGTTACACCGAGATCACACCGACGTGGCCCTGCGCTCGTTGTCAACGTCGCGTCAGCATGATTCGATCGGAGCATGTGTGGAATTGTCGGCCACGTCGGCCCTCTGACTGATACTGGTTCCTCTCGTTCCCTTACTGTTCTGATGGACGGCCTCGGTCGTCTGGAGTACCGCGGTTACGACTCCGCCGGCGTCGCCCTGGTCGGCCCTTCCGGTCTGGACGTCATCAAGGAGGCGGGCAAGCTCTCCGGCCTGCGCGCGCTGCTGGAGGCCACTCCGCCGGCCCCCGCCACCGCGGGCATCGGCCACACCCGCTGGGCCACGCACGGCGGCCCGACGACGGTCAACGCCCACCCCCACCGCGCCGGTCACCTCGCCGTGGTCCACAACGGCATCATCGAGAACTTCCGCCCGCTGCGTGAGGAGGTCGAGGCCGCCGGCCGCGAGCTCGTCTCCGACACCGACACCGAGGTCGTCGCCCACGTGCTGGACATCGACTTCACCACCCGCCTGCGCCAGGACCCGGCCGCCGCCTCCGACCCGGACCGGGTCGCCGACCTGCTGGTCGCCTCGATGCAGGCCGTCACCGCGCGCCTCGAGGGCGCCTTCGCGCTCCTGGCCGTCACGGACCTGGCCCCCGCCGCCATCGTCGCTGCCCGCCGCTCCAGCCCCCTGGTCATCGGCCTGGGCGACGGCGAGAACTTCCTGGGCAGCGACGTCGCGGCCTTCGTCGCCTTCACCAAGAAGGCCGCCGAGGTCGACGACGACCAGGTCCTCCTCCTGACCGCCGACGCCGTGCGTGTCTGGGACAAGGACGGCAACGACGTCGAGCCCAAGACCTGGGAGGTCTCCTGGGACGCCTCCGCCGCCGTCAAGGGCGGTTACGACACCTTCATGGACAAGGAGATCCACGAGCAGCCCACCGCCGTGGCCGACACCCTGCGCGGCCGTGTCGACGAGCGCGGCGAGCTCCAGCTCGACGAGATGCGCATCGACCCCGCCGTCCTGCGCAGCGTCGACAAGATCATCGTCATCGCCTGCGGCACCGCCGCCTATGCCGGTCACGTGGCCAAGTACGCCATCGAGCACTGGTGCCGCATCCCCGTCGAGGTCGAGCTCGCCCACGAGTTCCGCTACCGCGACCCCGTCGTCAGCGAGAAGACCCTGACCGTCGCCATCTCCCAGTCCGGGGAGACCATGGACACCATCCAGGCCGTGCGCCACGCCCGCGAGCAGGGCAGCAAGGTCCTGGCCATCGTCAACACCTACGGCTCGACCATCGCCCGCGAGGCCGACGCCGTCCTCTACACCCACGCCGGCCCCGAGGTCGCCGTGGCCTCCACCAAGGCCTTCCTCGCCCAGATCACCGCCTGCTACCTGCTGGGGCTGTACCTGGCTCAGCTGCGCGGCAACAAGTGGCCCGACGAGGTCGCCGAGTACCTGGACAACCTCGCCGCCATGCCGGACCGGATCCAGCACGTCCTGGACAGTCAGGAGGCCAAGGTCCGCGACCTGGGCGCCGAGCTGGCGGACAGGTCCTCCTTCCTGTTCCTGGGGCGCCACGTCGGCTTCCCCGTGGCGCTGGAGGGCGCTCTCAAGCTCAAGGAGCTCGCCTACGTCCACGCCGAGGGCTTCGCCGCCGGCGAGCTCAAGCACGGCCCGATCGCGCTTATCGAGGAGGGCCTGCCGGTCTTCGTCATCGTGCCCACCCCGCGCCGTCCCATCCTGCACGACAAGGTCATCTCCAACATCCAGGAGATCCGGGCCCGCGGCGCGCGCACCATCGTCATCGCCGAGGAGGGCGATGCCGACGTCGAGCCCTTCGCCGACCACATCATCCGGGTGCCCGCCACCCCCACGATCCTGTGGCCGCTGCTGACCGTGGTGCCGCTGCAGGTCTTCGCCGCAGCCCTGGCCGGGGCCAAGGGGCTGGACATCGACCAGCCGCGCAACCTGGCCAAGTCCGTCACCGTCGAGTAGGACCGACGGCGACGCACCGACGCGACCCTCGACGGCGCCGGGCCCGCAGTGCGGGCCCGGCGCCTACTGGGCTGGGCGCAGGGACCTGACCTGCGGCTTCGTGCGCGCCTCGGAGCGCTGGGAGGACAGGGTCAGGTCGTCGTCGTTGTCCACGTGATCGGCCTGGGCGACGACGAAGGCCTGCGCCATGCCGCCGTCGTGGGCCAGTGAGAGGTGCCAGTGGCCGATACCCGCCTGACGCGCGGCCATCGCGGCGGCCCCGGTCAGGCGCAGGTGCGGCGGGGTGCCGGGTGAGGAGGTCACCTCGATGTCCCTGTAGGCCCAGCCCTCGGGCGCGTCCAGCCCGAGCTCGGCGTAGGCCGACCCCAGTGCCTTGAGAACTGCCTCCTTCGCGGCCAGGCGCGCCCCCAGGGAGGCGGCCCGCTTCTGGCAGGCGGCCAGCTCGGCGGGGGTGAAGAGACGCTCGCGCAGGCCGGGTACCCGGTCCATATAGCCTTCGAGGCGGGTGACATCGACCAGGTCAGTCCCTACTGCGCGGATCACTCGGCCATTGTGCCGGGTGGGCCGGGGCGACGAGGGCTGAACGCGCCGCCTTTCTCTGGAACGGACAACCTCCTGGGCTCACGGGGAAGGCGACGGACCCCCAAGGAGTCTCATGCTCTGAAACCATTCGTCTCAGAACCTTGCTGGAGGGGCGAGGAACGGCGAGGCGAGGACAATGGGACAGGTGAGTGACCTCAACGACTTCACGCGTTCCGACGACGTCACCGACCCCACCACCTGCGCCTGGCCCGCCCAGGAGGTCGCAGCGGCAGAAGCCCCTGCGACCGCGGGTACCGACCGCTATATGAGAGCCGCCGCCCACGCGGTGGCACGGGCCGCCCTGCGCGAGCTGCGCCAGGGCCCCATCGTCCCCGGAACCGTGACGGCCCCCGCCAGGCCCACCATCGCCCCGTTCTCCTCCATCAGCCCCGCCGGGCCGGTGGCGACGCCCACCTCGCCGGTCTCCCCGGCGACGCCGACGGGGACGTCGGCCGACGGGGGAGGGGCCCAGGTGGGCCCGGGATGGATCGCGGGGGCACCGGTGCTCCTCCTGGTCGGCGGCGGGCACAACGGCGCCGACACCCTGCTGGCCGGGGGGCTGCTGTCGCACAACGGCTGCGCGGTCAGCGCCGTGCTCGCCACCGAGCACCCCCATCCCGTCGCCCTTGAGGAGGCCCGCAGCCACGGCGTCACCGTCTACGGCGCCGGCTACCGCAGCGAGGACGGGGCCGACCAGGACAGCGCCGAGGCCGTCGCCGCCGTCGAGGCCTTCCTGGCCCGGGGCGGACTCGTGCTTGACGGGCTCACCGGCATCGGCGCCACCGGACCACTGCGGCCCGACGCGGCCGCCCTCATCGCCCCGCTCCTCGCCGCCGGAGAGCCGGGGCGGCGCCCACTGCGCGTCATCGCCGTCGACCTGCCCAGCGGAACCGGCGTCGACGACGGCACGGTCGACGGGCCGGTCCTCGCCGCCGACCGCACCGTGACCTTCACCTGTCTCAAGGGGTGCCTGTGCCTGCCCCCGGCCCGGCACCTGTGCGGCGTCGTCGAGGTCGTCCCCCTCGGTCTGCCGGTGCCCCCGAGCCGGCCCATCGCCCGCCGCCCCGTTGACGGCGGCCTGGGCGACTACCTGACGCGAGCCGTTCCCGAACCCGGCACCAGCGACCACAAGTACACCCGTGGCGTTGTGGGCCTGTGGGCCGGCAGCGAGTCCTACCCCGGCGCGGCCGTCCTGGCCGCCAGCGGCGCGGTGCGCGCCGGAGCCGGCATGGTGCGCCTGGCCGCCCCCAGGCGCGTGGAGGACCTCGTCCTGGCTGCCCGCCCCGAGGTCGTCCCCACCGCGGGACGCAGCCAGGCCCTCGTCCTGGGACCGGGCGTCGACCCCGCCGACACCACCCGGGCCGATGAGCTGCGGGACCTGCTGCGCCTCACCCTCGTTCCCGCTCACGGCAGCCGGGCCGGACGGGGTGTGGACGAGGCCGGCTCCGGTGGGAGAACTGGTGAGAGAACCATCGGGCCCGCTGCCGGCACTGCCCCGACCGGGCCGCCCACCGTCGTCGACGCCGGAGCCCTGAGCATCCTGGCCGATCTTCTCACCGAGGACCTGAGCTGCACGCCGCTCCACGTCCTGACCCCGCACGCCGGCGAGGCCGCCGCCCTCCTGGAGGCGTTGACGGGGCCCGAGGCGCTTGCTGGGACGACCCGGCGCTGGCAGCGCGAGCGCGTCGAGGCCCACCCGGCCCACGCCGCCCGCGAGCTCTCCCGACTCAGCGGCGCCACCGTCCTGCTCAAGGGCGCGACAACACTCATCGCCGCCCCCGACCGCCCCCTGATCAGCGTGGACTGCGGGCCCTGCTGGATGGCGACCGCAGGAAGCGGGGACGTGCTCGCCGGGGTCCTGGGTGCCGTCCTGGCCGGAGCAGCCGCCCGCTGGGAGCAGGAGAGCGCCGACGTCGTACCGGCGCCCCCTGGTGACTCCCTGCTCGACTTCCTGCTCGACTCGGTGGCCGCCGGGGTCAGGCTGCACGCGCTCGCGGGCGCCTACGCCGCCGCGATCCCGCAGGGCGCCGGGGGCGTCGGCACCGGCGGGCACCCGATCGCCGCCCTCGACATCGCCACGGCCCTCGGCCCGGCCCGCCTCGAGCTCAACTGGCTTCAGGCGGTGCCGCACCACTGAGACGTGTCAGCTGATCGACGTCAACCTCATGGTTCACAGGGGCGAGTGCGCGAGGAAACGCGGTCGCCACCGGCCACCCAGTGCGACAATCGCGCCGTGACCACCTCCGCGGACCCAGCAGCAACGACCTCGCCCACCGCACCGGGAACCGCAGCCGCCCCGCCCCCGTTGCCCAGGGCGGCCACCTCCCGTGCCGTCATCGACCTGGAGGCCGTCGCCCACAACGGTCGACGCCTGGCGCAGGTGGCCGGCGTGCCGTGGATGGCCGTGGTCAAGGCCGACGCCTACGGTCACGGCCTGGGGCCGATCGCCCTGACGGCCCTGTCGGCGGGGGCCTCCTGGCTGGGGGTGGCCCAGCTGGCCGAGGCCCTGACCCTGCGCTCCCTTCTCGATGAGGCCGGCGTGGCCCGCCCCGCGGGGGAGCCCAGCGGCCGGGCCCCCCGGGTCCTGACCTGGCTCCTGCCCGTCATGGATCCTGTCCGGGCGGCCGCCTCGGACTCGCCTCTGCGCGCCGCGCTGGCAGCCGACCTGGACCTGTCGGTGTCCACGTCCTCTCAGCTCGAGGCCCTGGTGGCAGCGGCCCGGGCACAGGGAAGGGTGGCGCGTCTGCACCTCAAGGTCGACACCGGCATGTCGCGCGGCGGCGCCATGGCCGAGGACCTACCCGCCCTGGCCGCGGCGCTGAAGCGGGCCGTGGATGAGGGGACGGTCGACGTCGTCGGTCTGTGGTCCCACCTGTCCCGCGCTGACGAGCCCGCCAGCGGCTCCACCGAGGAGCACCTGGAGCGGTACCACCAGGCCGAGAGAATCGTGCAGGAGGCGGGCCTGAGCCCCTCCATCCGCCACCTGGCCGCCACCGGGGGGCTCCTGTGGCACCCGCAGGCCCGCATGGACCTGGTCCGGGTGGGGATCGGCCTGTACGGACTGAGCCCCGACCCGTCCGTGGCCACCAGTGCCGCGCTCGGCCTGCGGCCGGCCATGCGCCTGGAGTCCGCCCTGGTGCAGGTCAAGCGCATCGACGCCGGGCAGCCCGTCTCCTACGGGGGCACCTGGGGCGCCCCCACCGACCGCTGGGTGGGGCTCGTCCCCCTGGGCTACTCCGACGGCATCCCGCGCGCCGCCAGCTCCACCGGCCCCGTGGGAGTCGGCGGCATCATGACCAGCATCGTGGGCCGAGTGTGCATGGACCAGGTGGTCGTCGACCTCGGTCCGGCCCGGGACGAGACCGGCGCGCCCCTGCCTGCGCCTGCCCGGGTCGGAGACACCGCCGTGCTCTGGGGAGTCCCGGACGCCGCGGGGGGCGAGGCCGTCCCCACGGCCGACGAGTGGGCGCAGGCCTGCGGCACCATCAACTACGAGATCGTGACCCGGCTCGGGGCCCGCATCCCGCGCTGCTACGTCGGGGCCGGGGCCGGCGGCGACTACGCTCGTCCCTGGAGAACAGCAGACGTCGGATATCGTCGGTCAGGTACCCGCCGGTTCCCGTCGTCGGCTCCACGCACGGAGGAGGACGCATGAGCGGTGCCCCGCACACACCTGAGACGATCCCCGAGATCACCGTCGCCACCGGCGACGCCGATGAAACCCGGGCCCTTGGCGCTCGCCTGGCGCACCTGCTCCGCCCCGGCGACCTCGTCATGCTCTCCGGCGGGCTGGGCGCCGGAAAGACCACCCTGGCTCAGGGCATTGGCGCTGCCCTGGGGGTGCGCGGCCGCGTCTCCTCTCCCACCTTCATCATTGCCCGCGTGCACCCCTCACTGTCCGAAGGCCCCGACCTCATCCATGTCGACGCCTACCGGATCACCTCCCTGGAGGAGATTGACGCCCTCGACCTGGACTCCTCCCTGGACCGTTCGGTCACCCTGGTCGAGTGGGGCGAGGAGAAGGTGGAGGCGCTGAGCCCCGACCGTCTGGAGATCCAGGTGCTTCGGCCTCACGGTGCCGTCGGCGCCGGCACCCCGCAGCCCGACGACGCCCCGGCCGTCTCGGGACGGTCCGGTGACCCGGAAGCGGCGGACCCCGTCGTGGACCTAGGCGGGGTCGATGACGGCAACCGGACGATCACCGTGCGCGCCCTCGGCCCGAGATGGGCCGACACCGACCTGAGCCCACTGGGCGCTGAGGCGTCCCACCAGCCTGGAGCGTCGTCGTGAACCATCCTTCTCCCGTCGCCCCGGTGAGCGACGCCATCCCCATCCGGCCCGCCGAGCACCGCGGGCGCCCGAGGAACCTGGCCCGCATCGCCGTCGCGGTCCTCCTCCTGACCGTCTGCCTCCCGGCCGCGGTGCCGGCACGGGCCGCCACCGACCCGCCGTCGGCCGGCACGGGTGACTCCGCCGCCTCCGTCGCCCCGGACAACGGGGGCGACCCAGCCGCCTCAGAGCCGGCAGCCGCCACCGACCCGACCGCCCAGAGCGCACCCAGCGGGGAGCCGGCAGACACCTCGACGGACTCGGGCTCGCGCAGCGCGGCCAAGACCCTCATGGAGCGCGACTGCGTGGCCCAGGTGCGCCAGAGCACCGGAGAGCAGGGCGAGATCACGGTCGGAGACCTCAGAAGCGTCTACACCTGGGCGCCCGGCTTCCTCGACGGCTCCCAGCCGTCCGCGCAGCCCGTCGACACCGGCGACTGGGTCGCGACCGCCACCGCCGCCGGCAAGCCCATCGGCCTTCTCGAGGTCGTCACGGAGAAGGGACGCACCACCTGCACCCCCGTGTTCGATGACGATCTGGCCACCGACGTCGACCAGATGGGCGAGGCCCACCTCATCCACGACCGCAACGCCAACGCCTGGTACTCGCTCAGCGGCACTACGGTGACGGCACTGGGGGAGGCCGCCACCCGGCGTCTGGCCGGCCCCATCGAGCTGAGCGACTACGGAGAGGTCCTGCGCGAGCGCGCCGGCTCCAAGCCCAAGACCACCGCCGCCCAGAGCGAGGCGCGTTCCACCACGGGAGGCTGGGCGATCTGGGGGCCGGTCCTGGCAGTCGTCCTCGTCGGGGTCGTCACCGTCATCATCACGGTCCGTCATGAGCGCAAGGTGACCGCGCCGCTGCGCCAGGCCCGCAGTCGTGCCGACATGGCCGAGCGCGCCGACCGGCTCAGTCGTGACGAGTTCGACACCCAGGGCGTCGCAGTGCGGCGGGGCATCCCCCGCGCAGCCATCGACCTGTCCCTCCTCGGAGACGAGGGCGACACCGGCACGACCAGCGGTGAGACCCTGGGCGACACGATCCCCGAGAGCCGCGTCAACTCCCCCCGGGACCCGAGGGCATAGGCTGGCCCGGTGCGAATCCTCTCGATCGACTCCTCTCTGGGGGCCCAGCTCGCAGTCGTTGACACCACCGACACCGCTGACATTGCAGACACCGCGGGCGCCGGTGGACGCGCCTTGCGGGTACTCAGCCGCACCGAGCAGGCCGATAGCCGGCGTCACACCGAGTCCCTGGGGCAGATGCTCTCCGAGGCCCTGTCTGCTGAGGACGTCGCCGAACGCCCACCGCAGGCCGTCGTGGTGGCCACCGGGCCGGCCCCCTTCACCGGGCTGCGGGCCGGGCTCGTGACGGCCAGGGTCGTGGGGCGCACCCGAGGCCTCCCCGTCCACGGGGTCTCCAGCCTCGACGCCGTCGCCCGCCGCGCCCTCGACGAGCTCGCGGCTCGCGGGGGCGAGACGGATCCCGTCGTCCTGGTCGCCACCGACGCCCGCAGGCGGGAGGTCTACGCGGCGCTCTTCCGTGCCAACGGGCCCGACGACGTCACCCGCCTGACCGAGATCGACGTCTGCGCCCCGACCCAGGTCGCCGAGCATGTCAGCGAGCGGATCGCCGGGCAGGTCGAGGGGGCCGGAGCCGTCGATGCCGTGGCCGGATCCGGCGCCGCCCTCTATCCCGAGCTGGCCGAGCTGGGCTCCTCCCGCGAGGCGCTCGCTCCGGTCTCCGGCGATGCCCTGACCCAGGTGCGCATCGCCCTGGCCCGTCTGGACCGCGGTGAGGAGCTGGGCGTGCAGCCGCTCTACCTGCGCCACGCGGACGTGCAGATGCCCGCCGCGCGCAAGCGCGTGCGCTGACCCGGCCCCGGGTGACTCAGGTGTCCAAGGGACCGGGAGCACGGCGGACGCCCAGGCTGCGGGAGATGACCGAGGCGGACCTGGAGGAGATCGCCCGGCTCGAGGGCGAGCTGTTCGGCGCCGAGGCATGGAGCCGGGACCTGCTGACCGCTGAGCTGGAGGCCTCCCGGGGGCCCCGGGCCGACCGCCGCTACGTCGTCGTCGAGACTGATGCCGAGCCTGGTGTCGAGCCAGACGGTGCCGGCGAGGAACACGGCGCGGATCATGCCGACAGCCGCGTGGGGCTCCGGGCTCGAGCAGGAACCGGGCCGGCGGGGGGACGCCTCCTGGGCTATGCCGGCCTCTACCACGCCGGTGGTCTGACCAGCGCCGACCTGCTGACCATCGCCACCGTCCCGGCCGCACGCGGGCGGGGGCTGGCCTCGGGCATGCTCGCCGAGCTCGTGGACACCGCCCGGAAGGCGGGCTGTCCCGACGTCCTGCTGGAGGTGCGCCAGTCGAATCAGACCGCCCAGGGGATCTACGCCAGGCACGGGTTCGTCCCCATCGGCAGACGCCGCCGCTACTATCAGGCGCCGCCCGAGGACGCCGTGGTCATGCGGCTGACGCTGCGCCAGCGCCTGGACCCTCTCGGAGCGGCCGAGGTCAGTGAGTCGAGTCCGGGCTGAGCCGAGCTGAGTCGGGCTGGGCCGAGCGCGCGGCTCTGCCCGGCCGAAAGATCCGCACGCCCGACCGGGAGGATTGCGCCGGGGGTGAAGAAGCAGATAGGCACGGTGTTGGCCGGCAATAAATACGGCTTTCTGCGGTGGAGGCCTCGAGTGTCCGAGGCCTCACAGATTTGTCTGACACCCCTATGACGAAAAGGCGGCCTCGGACGGTGGCGTCAGCAAATTCCGCAGCGTTGAATCCGACGTTGAGGCCTTCCGAAATCCCCGAGATTCTGCGGATTGTCGGCGTATCGGTGCTGGTGGCGGCACAGATGGTGCCGAGGTGGCTTCAATCCCGGCTAGCCTTTTGCCGTGGCCAAAACATCTGCTCCTTCCCTGAAGAGGCGGACCGCCTTCTCCACGACCGTCTTCATGAAGCGCATGATGGCGATCTCGGGGCTGGTGTTCCTGTTCTTCGTCCTCTTCCACGCCTATGGCAACCTCCACTACTTCGAGGGTGAGGTCGCCTACGATCACTACGCCGTGTTCCTGCGCGCGATCCTCGTACCAATCCTGCCCTACGAGGGTTTCCTGTGGATCCTCCGCCTGGCGCTCATGGCCTGCCTCCTGGCTCACGCCGGCAGCGCCTTCCACCTGTGGGTGCGCAACAAGCGGGCCCGTGGCAACGACAAGTACGCCGTCAAGAAGCCCGGCGCCGAGTACTTCGCCTCCCGCTACGCCATGCGCACCATGCGCTGGGGCGGCGTCATCCTCCTGCTGTTCATCATCTGGCACATCCTGCAGTTCACCACCCTGTCACTGACGCCGGGGGGCCAGTACGTGCACGGACGCGCCTACCTCAACATGTACTACGGCTTCCAGCTGTGGTGGGTGTGGCTCATCTACGCGATCGCGCTGGTGTCCCTGTGCCTGCACGTGTGGCACGGCGTGTGGTCGGCCCTGCAGACGCTGGGTGCGGTGCGAGGAGGCACCATCCCCTTCATCCGGCTGATCGCCTTCGTGGTGGCCTTCGCGCTGTTCGCCGGCTTCATGATCGTTCCGACGGCGATCCTCTTCGGCTATGTCGACGCCCCCATGTCCGCTGCCGACTACTACCCGCAGTTCTGTGATGCGATCGGCTCCTCCGCCGAGCACTTCGCCGAGTGTGTTGCGGCGACCCACTGAGAGTGAACGACTATGACTGAACTCATCGACGGCCTGTACTACGAGGGCGAGAAGATCGCCGACACCAAGGCCCCCCACTCCGTCCCGATCGACAGGCGCTGGGAGCAGCGCAAGTTCGAGGCCAAGCTCGTCAACCCCGCCAACCGCCGCAAGCTGGACATCATCGTCGTCGGCTCCGGCCTGGCCGGCGGCGCCGCTGCCGCCTCCCTGGGCGAGCAGGGCTACAACGTCAAGGTCTTCTTCTACCAGGACTCCGCCCGCCGGGCGCACTCCATCGCCGCCCAGGGCGGTATCAACGCCGCGAAGAACTACCGCAACGACGGCGACTCCACCTACCGGCTCTTCTACGACACGGTCAAGGGCGGCGACTACCGCGCCCGCGAGGACAACGTCTACCGCCTGGCCGAGGTCAGCGCCAACATCATCGACCAGTGCGTGGCCCAGGGCGTCCCCTTCGCCCGCGAGTACGGCGGCCTGCTGGACAACCGCTCCTTCGGTGGCGTCCAGGTCTCCCGTACCTTCTACGCCCGCGGCCAGACCGGCCAGCAGCTCCTCATCGGCGCCTACCAGGCCCTGGAGCGTCAGGTGCACGCCGGGACGGTCAAGGAGTTCCGCCGCCACGAGATGGTCGAGCTCATCCTCGTCGACGGGCGCGCCCGCGGCATCGTCACCCGCGACATGGTCTCCGGTGAGATCGAGACCCACCTGGCCGACGCCGTCGTCCTGGCCAGCGGCGGGTACGGCAACGTGTTCTTCCTGTCCACCAACGCGATGGGCTGCAACGCCACCGCCATCTGGCGCGCGCACCGCAAGGGCGCCTACTTCGCCAACCCCTGCTACACGCAGATCCACCCCACCTGCATCCCGCAGTCCGGAGACTTCCAGTCCAAGCTCACCCTCATGAGTGAGTCGCTGCGCAACGACGGACGCATCTGGGTGCCTAAGCGGGCCGAGGACTGCGACAAGGACCCGCGCGACATCCCCGAGGAGGCTCGCGACTACTACCTCGAGCGCATCTACCCGGCCTTCGGAAACCTCGTGCCGCGTGACATCGCCTCGCGTCAGGCCAAGAACATGTGCGACGAGGGCCGCGGCGTGGGCCCGGCCATCAAGGAGCGCGACGCCAACGGCAACGAGCGGATGATGCGTCGCGGCGTCTACCTGGACTTCTCCGAGGCCATCGGCCGCCTGGGCAAGGACGCCGTCTCCGCCCGCTACGGCAACCTGTTCGAGATGTACCAGCGCATCACCGGCGACGACCCCTACGAGGTCCCCATGCGCATCTACCCGGCCGTGCACTACACGATGGGCGGCCTGTGGGTGGACTACGACCTGGAGTCCAACGTCCCGGGCCTCTACATCGCCGGTGAGGCGAACTTCTCCGACCACGGCGCCAACCGCCTGGGCGCCTCGGCGCTCATGCAGGGCCTGGCCGACGGCTACTTCGTCCTGCCCGACACCATGAACGACTACCTGGCGGACATGCTGCGCCTGGGCAAGGTCGACCCGAACGCCCCGGAGATCGCCGAGGCCAAGCGCTCCGTCGAGGAGCGGGTCGCCCGCCTCATGGCCCTGCGCGGAACCCGCAGCGTGGACGACTTCCACATGGCCCTGGGACGCATCATGTGGGAGTACTGCGGCATGGAGCGGCGTGACGCCGGTCTGCGCGACGCCATCAAGCAGATCCGGGCCCTCAAGGAGGAGTTCTGGCGCGACGCCCGCATCACGGGCCAGGCCGACGAGCTCAACCAGGCCCTGGAGAAGGCCGGCCGGCTGCTGGACTTCTTCGAGCTGGCCGAGCTCATGTGCATCGACGCCCTGCACCGGCGTGAGTCCTGCGGTGGTCACTTCCGGGCGGAGTCCCAGACGCCCGAGGGTGAGGCCATGCGGCACGATGACGAGTTCCTCTACGTCGCCGCCTGGGAGTGGGGCGGGGAGAACCGTCCGCCGATCCTCCACAAGGAGGACCTCGTCTACAAGGACATCGAGCTCAAGCAGCGGAGTTACAAGTGAACATCAAGCTCAAGATCTGGCGCCAGAAGAACAAGGACTCGAAGGGCCACTTTGAGGAGTACGCCATGAGCGGGATCGAGGAGCACATGAGCTTCCTCGAGGTCCTCGACCTGCTCAACGAGCAGCTCTTCGCCGAGGGCAAGGAGCCGGTGGCCTTCGACTCCGACTGCCGCGAGGGCATCTGCGGTCAGTGCGGTGTGGTCATCAACGGGCAGGCCCACGGGCCGATCCGCTCGACCACCTGCCAGTTGCACATGCGTCACCTGGCGGAGGACCCCTCCTTCAAGGACGGCTCCACCATCACGATCGAGCCGTGGCGCTCCACCGGCTTCCCGGTGCTGCGCGACCTCATCGTGGACCGCTCCGCCCTGGACCGCATCGTCCAGGCCGGCGGCTACATTTCGGTCAACACCGGTGGTGCCCCCGAGGCGCACTCGGTGCCCGTACAGAAGGAGAAGGCCGACGCCGCCTTCGAGGCCGCCGCCTGCATCGGCTGCGGCGCCTGCGTGGCCGCCTGCCCCAACGCCTCGGCGATGCTGTTCACGGGTGCGAAGATCTCGCACCTGGGGCTGCTGCCGCAGGGGCAGCCTGAGCGCCTCGCCCGCGTGGTGAGCATGCTCAATCAGCACGACGCCGAGGGCTTCGGCGGCTGCACGAACATCGGTGAGTGCGCGGCCGTGTGCCCCAAGTCGGTGCCTCTCGAGGTCATCTCGCGCCTCAACCGCGACCTGGGCCACGCCCTGTGGAAGGGCCAGCACGCCCACTGACCACCTCTCCACCCTCATCCACCGAGCCGGGCACTTTTCGCGTACCCCTGCAGAAATTCTGTTGGGCCACGCGAAAAGTGCCCGGCTCGGTGTGAGGGGCTAGCCGACGACGGTGAAGGTCACCCCGGTGAAGTCCGGAATCCGAGGCACCTGCGGGTCGGCCTCGGGAACACCGTCGCCCACGAGGAGGATCTGGGCTCCGGCCCGCTGGGCTGCGGTGTAGCCGGAGGCGGCGTCCTCCAGCACCAGGCAGGAGGAGATGGGCACGTCCAGGAGCTCGGCGGCCTTGAGATAGGCGCCGGGATCGGGCTTTCCGCGGGCGACGTCGTCGGCTGAGACGGCAACCGCCGGAATGGGGACCCCGGCCTCCTGCATGCGCACTCGCATGAGCTCGATCGGGGCCGAGGTGACCAGGGCCAGGGGGACGCCGGCGTCGATCAGCGCGGTCACCAGTGCCGCGGCGCCGGGGATCTCGGCCATTCGCCCGGCCGTGCGCACGATCTCCTCCTGGGCGAAGCGCTCGTGGATGGCGTCGTGCTCCTCCGAGGCCAGCTCCGGCAGGAACCGACGGATCGTGTCGATACCGGTGCGTCCGGGGGAGTAGGCCATGATCTCGTCGAAGCGCTCGCTCATGCCGTGGTCGCGGGCGAAGGAGCTTCACATGGATTCCACGACCGCCGAGGAGTCCACGAGCGTGCCGTCCATGTCGCACAGGATCGCCTCGGCCCGGGCCAGGCGCACCGGTTCCCCGGCGGGACCGCTCGACGACATCAGCTGGACGGCCGGGTGAACAGTCATGGTGCCTCCTGAGACGGAATCAAGGGAACGAGGGAAGAAGGAGCGGATACGGCCGTCACAGGGTACCAACGAAAGACGGGCCGTGGCCGTGCTATGCCCACACCCCGGAGCTGCCGCGGCGGTGGGAGCCGACCAGGTGGGTATCGATGATCCCGATCGCCTCCATGAGGGCGTGCATCGTCGTCGGGCCGACGAAGCGGAAGCCGCGGCGCTTGAGGTCGCGGGACAGGGCGGCCGACTGCGGTGACTGCGTAGGGACGTCCTCCAGCCTGCGCGGCCGGGGAGTCGACTCCGGCTGGTAGGACCACACCAGGCCCGCCAGGCCGCCGTCGACGTCGCCCGCCTCCCTGAGGCGCAGCGTCGCGCGGGCGTTGTCGATGGTGGCCAGGATCTTGGCCCGGTTGCGCACGATTCCCGTATTCCCCAGCAGGCGGTCCACCTCCGCCTGCCCGAAGCCGGCCACGATCTCGGGGTCGAATCCGGCGAAGGCGTCGCGGAAGGCCGGTCGCTTGCGCAGGATCGTCGCCCAGGACAGTCCCGACTGAAAGGCCTCCAGGCTCAACCGCTCGAAGACACCCCGCTCATCGCGCACCGGCATACCCCACTCGGTGTCGTAGTACTCGCGCAGCAGCGGGTCGGTGGCGGCCCAGCGCGGTCTGGCCAGGCCGTCGTCGCCCACCACCAGGTCTGGGTTGCCGGGCTCAGTCACGGGTGCCTCCTCATGCGTCGTGCCGCCTGCCGCACGCGTCCGTTGCCCAGCGGGGACAGTGCCCGAAGGCGCCTGGCGTCAGCCCGTGCCGGCAGGCGATAGGCTGTGGGCTTGTGAGCGATCCTCTCATCCTCGGCATCGAGTCCACCTGCGACGAGACCGGCGTGGCCCTCGTGCGCGGGCGCGAGCTCCTCGCCGACGTCACCGCCACCTCCATGGACCAGTACGCGCGCTTCGGCGGGATCATCCCCGAGATCGCCTCGCGCGCCCACCTGGAGTCCTTCCTGCCCACCCTCGACGCCGCGCTGGAGAAGGCCGACGTCGATCTGGGCGAGGTCGACGCCGTCGCGGTGTGCGCCGGCCCCGGGCTCATCGGTTCCCTGACCGTCGGAATCTCCGCCGCCAAGGCCCTGGCCGCGAGCCTGGGCAGGCCGGTCTACGGCGTCAACCACGTCATCGGGCACCTGGCGGTCGACGAGCTGGTCGACGGCCCCCTGCCCGAGCGGTTCATCGGGCTCATCGTCTCCGGCGGTCACTCCAACCTCCTGAGCATCCGCGACATCGCCACCGACGTCGTCGAGCTCGGCGGCACCCTCGACGACGCCGCCGGCGAGGCCTTCGACAAGGTCGGTCGGCTCCTGGGGCTGCCCTACCCGGGTGGCCCCCACGTGGACCGGCTCTCCCAGGAGGGCGACCGCAGCGCCATCCGCTTCCCTCGCGGCCTGGCCGCCGGCAAGGACAAGGAGCGCCACCGCTACGACTTCTCCTTCTCCGGTCTCAAGACCGCGGTGGCCCGCTACGTCGAGTCCCTGGAGGATGCCGGCCAGGAGGTGCCCGGCGCCGACGTGTGCGCCGCCTTCTCCGAGGCCGTCAACGACTCCCTGACGGCCAAGGCGGTCCAGGCCTGCCTGGACACCGGCTGCGACACGCTCGTCGTCGGAGGTGGATACTCCGCCAACTCCCGCCTGCGGTCCCTGGCCGCCGAGCGCTGCGAGGCAGCCGGCATCACCCTGCGCCTGCCGCCGCTGCGCTTCTGCACCGACAACGGCGCCCAGATCGCCGCCTTGGGCTCGGCGGCCGTGCGCGCCGGCGTTGCCCCCAGCCCCATGGACTTCGCCCCGGACTCAGGGATGCCGCTGGACGTCAGCGTCGTTCACTGACAGTCATTCACTGATGCCTGCCGGCGTCCCCTGACCCCTGCTGTGTCGCGCCGGCGGCCACTCCCCGGATGATGATCTCGATCTTGCGGTCCAGGCCGCCGCGCTCCAGCCAGCTCTCGTTCGGGGTCAGCGCCTCGGGCAGGGACGGCGCCCGACTGGTGGCCGCCAGGCGGCTCGCCTCCTGCAGCCCCGTGGAACCGCCGCGCTCGGAGGCGGGGGTGTCCTCCGCCGGCTCCTGCCCGGTCGGCGCGGGGAGCCCGGAGCGGCCGACGGGGGAGCGCATGACCTCGATCTGCGCGTGCGTGGAGATGACGGTGTCGCCCACGAAGTCCAGGACCACCCTGGCCTCCTCGGCCTCAAGCCCTCCGTCGACCAGCACCTGACACGCCTGGGAGACGGGGCCGGCGAAGAGCTGGTGCGCCCACGGCACCCCCATGATGACGCCGGCCAGGCCTGGGTACTGCTCCAGCATCCCCCAGACGGCCTCGACGTGCGCCCGGACCGTCTCGGGCCAGCTCCTCCCCGGACGCGGGACCTCGACCCGGGAGGCGATCCGCTCCAGGCAGGCGGCCAGCAGGTCCTCGCGCGAGGCGATCGTGCGGTACAGCCCCGAGTCCGCCACGCCCAGCCGCTTGGCCACCGCCGTCAGCGTGAAGTCCGCGATGCCGATCTCGAGTGCCGCGTCGACGACGTCGTCGCGCGAGAAACCGGGTCTCGGTCCGGTCGGTCGGCCCAGTCGCGCCAGTGATGCCATGGCAGCACAGTAGTGCGCCGCGACGACGGTTGCTCCCGCTTCAGCGGTGAGAATAAGGCGGGCCTTATCGAATTCTGAAATGTATTCAGAATTAGAGCCGACGGAAGGATGAGGCTCCTCATGAGCACGCAGACTCAGTCGTTGTCGAGGACGTCGCCGCAACCTTCGGCGAGCACTCAGTCCGCCGAGGCGCCGGGCGATCAGCCCCCGCAGAGCAACGCCCAGCGCTCGCGCGAGGGGCAGGCCGCCATCGCTCGCCTGGGCGCTCCCGTGTGCACCCGCCTGAGGATCGGTCAGGCCCTCGTCCCGCTCTCCGCGGTCCTGGCGGTGGCGCCGTACGTCGCACTGGTCCAGCTCGGCGACATCCTTCTGCGCGCCTACCGGGCCGGGGTGGGGCCCGACCCCCAGCAGGTGCGCTCCGCCGTCATGATGCTCGTGGGGACCTACTCCACCCGGCTGCTCCTGTACTTCCTGGCCCTGCTCATCACCCACATGGCCGACCTGTCCCTGCGCGATCGGCTGCGGCGCGACATCGTCGACCGCATCTCCCATGCTCCGCTGGCCTGGTTCACCGCCTCCACCTCCGGGCGCATCCGCAAGGCCGTCCAGGACGACACGACCCTGGTCCACACCGTCATCGCCCACGGCCCCGTCGAGCGTCTCAACGCCGTCGTCACTCCGTTGGCGCTACTGGTGTGCGCCTTCTGGATCGACTGGCGCCTGGCACTGATCGCGCTGTCCACACTCGTCCTCTACGTGCTCACCTACTCGGTGTCGATGCGCGGCATGAAGGAGAAGACCGTGGAGATGGACCGCAAGCTCGCCGCCATCTCCTCCACCATGGTCGAGTTCGTCTCCGGCATCGGCGTGGTCAAGGCCTTCGGCCGCGTCGGCCGCGCCCACTCGGCCTACCTCACTGCGGCCGACGAGTTCTCCGCCTTCTACCGCGCCTGGGCGATGCCCCTGGTGACTGTCACCTGCCTGTCCTTCACCTGGGTCTCGATCCCGGTGCTCCTCCTGGTCAACCTCGGTGACGGGGCACTGCTCATCCATGCCGGCGCCGTCACCCTGCCCCAGGTCCTGGCCACGACCCTGGTCGCCCTGGTCCTGCCCGCCGTGCTCATCACCATCGCCTCGATCTCCTGGTCCTACCAGATGGCCGGAGCGGCGGCTCTGCGCCTGTGCGAGGTCCTCGACACCCCCGTTCTGCCCGTTGCCGACCGTCCTGAGCGGCCCCGCAGCGCCCTTGTCGAGATCAGCCACGTCTCCTTCTCCTACGGGGACACCCTCGCCGTCGACGACGCCTCTCTCGTCCTGGAGCCGGGCACCGTCACCGCCCTGCTGGGACCCTCCGGGTCGGGAAAGTCGACACTGGCCACCCTCATCGCCCGCTTCGCCGACCCCGACGCCGGAGCCGTGCGCATCGGCGGGGTGGACCTGCGGGACATGGACGAGACGACCCTGTACTCCACCGTCTCCTTCGTCCTCCAGGACGCCCAGCTGCTCGGGACCACCGTGCGGGAGAACATCGCGCTCGGACGCCCCGACGCCGACCTGGACCAGGTGCGGGCCGCCGCCCGGGTGGCCCGCATCGATGAGGAGATCATGGCACTGCCGGACGGCTACGACACCGTCCTGGGACAGGACACCGCCCTGTCCGGAGGCCAGGAGCAGCGCATCGCCATCGCTCGTGCCATCCTGCTGGACACTCCCGTCATCCTGCTCGACGAGGCCACCGCCATGGCCGATCCCGAGTCCGAGGCCGAGATCCAGCAGGCGCTGAGCGCCCTGGTCAAGGAACGAACGGTGCTGGTGATCGCCCACCGCCCGGCTGCCGTGCGCGGCGCCGACCGCATCGCCGTCATGGAGCGGGGGCGCATCGTCGCCTCCGGCACCCATGACGACCTCGTGAACGAGCCCCACTACCGGGCCCTCCTGCGGCAGACTGGTGAGCTCGACGGCGCTGCCGGCCCGATTGGCGAGAGCTCCGTGACCGGGGCGGACGGGCCCTCCCTCGCCGACGAACCGGGTGGCGAGGCCTCCGGTGCTCCGTCCCCGGACTCCGTCGAGCAGGCCGTCGAGCAGGTTCCTGACCGGAGCCGGTCGGTTCCCCCGGTCCCGACGCCGGCCGCCGGTGCCTCCGGAGCCGTACGCTCCCTGCTGGCCCGCTTCCGCAGGCTCATGCTCGACTCCTCCTGGCGCCAGACGCGCACGAGTCTCGTCCTGGGCGCGGCCAACGGCGTCGCATCCGGGGCCGCACTGATCTCACTCCTGCCCGCCTCGGTCGCCCTGGGGACCGGCGCGCCCCGATGGGGACTGTCCGTCGGCGGGTGGCTCCTCGTCCTCGTCGTGTGCGGCGTCGTTGCCGCCGTCACCGAGTTCCAGGGACAGCGCCGAGGAATGTCCGGGGCGCTCGGCTTCATGCACGACGTCCACCACGCCGTCGGCGACCGGATCGCCCGCCTGCCCCTGCGCTGGTTCAACGCCGACTCCGCAGGGAGCCTGTCGCGGGCCGTCAGCCAGGAGATGGTGGCCCCTCGGGGAGTCCGCCGCCCACTTCATGTACATGCTCACCTCCACCACCGCCGCCTGCGTCGTCGTCTGGGCCGGCTCCTGGGCCTGGGACTGGCGCCTGGGCCTCCTGCTGACGGTGGCCGCGCCCCTGTTCGCCGAACTCGTGCGCGCCGCACGCCGCCTGATGGATCACGGCAAGTCGATCTCCGAGCCCGCCGAGCGCGAGCTGGCAACCCGCGTTGTCGAGATCGCCCGCTGTCAGGGGCCCTGCGCTCGTGCCGGGCCGCCACCGGCTACAGCCGCCTGAGGGCCGCCTTCGACGACGGCGTCCGTGCCTCACGGCGCTCCCTGTAGTGGGAGACCGCCGGTAACGTCGTCAACGGTGCACTGAGCCAGGTCGTCGTCGTGGCCATGATCGGCCTGACCGCCTCCTTCGCCGTCTCCGGAACCATGGAGCCGCTCGTGGCCGTCGCCATCATCGGCATGTGCCTGCGCTTCACCACCATGCTCGACGACATCAGCGGGGCCGTCATGGGCATGGAGGAGCGCCGTCAGATGATGAACCACCTCGACGCCGTCATGGACGCCGAGCTCATGGCCGAGCCGCAGACCCGTGCCACGCTGTCCGATCCTGGAGCCGTCGAGCTCGACGACGTCGTCTTCGGCTACCGCGCCGACCATCCCGTCCTGGCCGGGGTGTCGATGAACGTCCCCGCACGCACCATGTGCGCGATCGTGGGCCCCTCCGGCAGCGGTAAGACGACCATCGCCCGCCTGGTCGCCCGCTTCTGGGACGCCGACTCCGGGACCGTGCGCGTGGGCGGCACCGACGTGCGCGACATGCCGACCGCACAGCTCATGGAGCAGCTCTCCATGGTCTTCCAGGACGTCTACCTCTTCGACGACACCCTGGACGCCAACATCCACATCGGAGACCCTGCGGCCGACGACGATCAGGTGCGCTGAGCCGCAGACCTCGCTGGTGTCACCGAGATCGTCGACCGTCTGCCCCACGGCTGGGACACGCGCGTGGGAGAGGGCGGGCGGGCCCTGTCCGGCGGTGAGCGCCAGCGCGTCTCCATCGCCCGCGCCCTGCTCAAGCGCGCGCCGATCGTCCTGCTCGACGAGGCCACCAGTGCCCTGGACGCGGAGAACGAGGCCAATATCGTGGCCGCGATGCAGGAGCTGCGACGCACCTCGACGCTCATCGTCATCGCCCACAAGCTCGAGACGATTGCTGCGGCTGACCAGGTCATCGTCCTCGACGACGCCGGACACGTCGCCCAGCACGGACGGCACGAGGACCTTGTGACGGCCGACGGCCCCTACCGCAGCTTCTGGGAGCAGCGCACCCGGGCCCGCGGCTGGGAGCTCGTGTCAACGAGCTGAGAACCGTTGGCCGGGAACAGATACGAGTCCGGCCCGTGCCCGATCCGATTCGGACCGGGCACGGGCCGGGTCATGCGAGGCGCTGCCGAGATGCTGTCGGCGTGCGGGGACGTTATCCGTTCATGGGGTCCATGGCGTTGATCCGCTCAACGACTAGCTCCGCCCGGGCCTCGGTCCGCTTACGGAAGATCCCCTGTGCGACGGCGCCCGGAAGGACGACCTGCTTCTCATCGAGGGCGACAACGACCTTGCATACGGTCATTGACCAGCTGCCGTACATGTGAGCGGTGCTGATCCAGATGCGACGATGGGCCTGCTGCCAGCTCAGCTTCTTCACACGCCCAATTGGCGAGTGAAGCTCAAGTCCCTCGGAGCTGACGACGGTGCGGATGCGTGTTACGCCGACCGGTACTGCGAGCAGTGGAGTGCGTGGTGTTTCTCGGACAGGGGGAGTTTTTCTTCCCGTGAGTCGATAGGATGGAGACCATGCCAGCAGCGAAATACTCGGAGGAGTTCAAGGCCCAGGTCGTGCGTGAGGTCACCCGTGAAGGACCGCACGATCGCCTCGGTAGCGGCCTCGTACGATCCCCAGGCCCAGACGGTGGGTAACTGGGTCGCAAAGTACAGAAAAGATCGTGCTACCGACCAGGACCGCAAGAAGGCCTCCGAGTCAGCCGAGATCGCGAAGCTGAGAGCGGAGAAGCAGGGAGCTGTGTCAGGAGAACGAGTTCCTGAAAAAAGCTGCGGCCTTCTTCGTGAAGGAACGACCGTGACCGAGCGCTACGGGCTCATCAATCGCGAAGAAGGCCATTACCCTACCTCCTCGATGTGCCGGTGGTCCGGTGTCTCACGGTCGGGCTGCTACTCCTGGCGCGACCGGCCCCAGTGCGCCACCGCCATCGGAAGAGAAGTGCTGGCCACCATGATCAAGGACGCTTTTGCCGACTCGTGAGGGCACCTACGGGTACCGAAGGATCCAGGCCCACCTGGAGCGGCGTGGCGTGAGGGTGGATGGTGCCACGGTCCGCTCCATCATGCGCGACCTGGGCCTTGAGGCCGCGCAGCCGCGGGCGAAGGTCCGCACCTACCGTGCCGGCCGCGGACCACGGGTGAGCGCCCCGACCTGGTGGGGCGCGACTCCCGCTGCCCACGAGCCTGGGCGTGAGTGGTGCGGGGACATTCCCCCGCAAGCGGGAGGTACCCCCTCCTACATCAGGCGCGTGGGTCGGGTTCGTCTGTCTTGCTACGGTTCTGGACTGCTGCACCAAGAAGGTCGTGGGGTATGCGATGGCCGAGCCATGTGCGCACCTCGCTGGTGTGTGAGGCCATCGACATGGCGGTCAGGCGATGCCCGGCCGGGAAGGGTGTGACGGTGTGAATCGCCCCGGGTTTGATGGAGGCGGTGATGACACGGAAGGATCACTGTCATGGGACAGAGGAAGTACCCCGATGAGCTGCGCGAGCGGGCCACGAGGACGGGCCTTGGAGGCGCTGGCCGACCCGGCGCGGGCCAAGGGCGCGATCCGCAGGATCGCCGAGGAGCTGGGAGTCCACCCCGAGGCTCTGCGCTCCTGGGTCAAGAAGGCCCAGGTCGATGGTGGTCTAAGACCGGGAACCACCACCGATGAAGCGCAGCGGATCAAGGAGCTGGAGAAGGGAGGTCCGAGAGCTGCGAAGAGCCAACGCGATCCTGAGGAGTGCGTCGGCTTTTTTCGCGGCGGAGTGTGAGCGCCCGTCGCGCTGATCTGTCAGTACATCGAGGCCAAGAAGGAGGAGCTCGGGGCCTGGCCGATCTGCGCCACGCTCAGCGAGGCTGGTGTGCAGATCGCCCCGAGTGCCTGCTACGCCCGTCGTAGCCGTCCTCCATCAGCCAGGTCGTTGCTCGACGAGGCCCTCAAGGCGGAGATATCCAGGGTCCACAAGAACCAGCTACTCGGTGCTGGGGGCCCGCAAGATGCACGTGATGCGGGGTCGCCCTTGAGGTCGCCGAGCGTCACGGAGCCGGTCACGTGGCCCGCTGTACCGTCGAGCGGCTCATGGGCGACCTGGGTCTGCACGGTGTCAGGCGCGCCAAGTCGCCCAGGACGACCCGCTCGGCACCTCCGGACCGGTGCCCGGCCGACCTCGTCAAAAGGCATTTCAGCGCGTTCAGGCCCAACGAGCTGTGGGTCGCCGACATCACCTATGTGCGTACGTTCTCGGGGTGGGTCTACGTCGCCTTCGTCACCGACGTGTTCTCGCGGCGGATCGTGGGGTGGCAGACCACCTACCGGCCAGTGTGCACCGACCTGGCTCTGGACGCCCTCAAGATGGCCGTCTGGCAGCGAAAACGCACCGGGGCTGATCTCTCTGGCCTGGTGCACCACTTGCGACCGCGGCGTGCAGTACCGGTCCATCCGCTACGGGCAGGCCCTATCAGACTGCGAGGCAGTCGCCTCTGTAGGCTCTAAGGGGGATTCCTACGACAACGCTCTGGCCGAGGCGCTCAACTCGCTGTACAAGGCCGGGGCTCATCCGTAACCAGGGACCTTGGGAGGACATCGACGCCGCCCGTGGTCGCCACCGCCGAGTGGGTCCACTGGTACGGGCACCATTCGCCCTCACTCCGCCATCGGCATGCGCACCCCCGCCGAGCACGAAGCCGCCTGGGCCCCCGACACCCACCACGACCACCACCGCCAGGAACAACCACAACCAACTAAACCAGCCTCCACAAAACCCGGGGCTTGACAGTCGCAGTCCCGCAGGCTGCCCATGCTCACGATCATGGGCATGGTCGCGTGCGTCATCGGGCTGCCGCTGAGCCTGGTGGATCTGTGGCGCTACCTCTCCGGTCCCAGACCGACCCTGGTCATCGACTCCGTGGGGGTGCACGATCACCTCAACCGCGACTCGGTGGGCCTCATCCGGTGGGAGGAGATCGAGGGATTCAACGCGCGCACGCTCAACGGCTGGCTCAAGATCGGCAACAACGACTGCGTCCTGGTCTACCTGCGCGCACCGCAGGCAACCCTGGAACGGCTGCGTCCCACGCTACCGCCACGGGTGACGCGCCGGATGGAGAGGAGCTTCTCCCACGGTCACACGACGATCCCGATCCCCGCTCTCCTGGGGATCCCCGTCACCAGCATGACCAGCCTCCTGCGTGACGAGATGGGGGGACGAACCGGCCGCTCCTGATCCGGGCGCCGATGCCGTCGGCGCGTGCGGGGCGGGTCTGTCAGGGCCTGGCCGCCATCGAGAGTACCTCGGTGGGGCGCAGGGGCCTGCCGGCGCGCGCCTCGGCCAGCAGCAGCCTGACAGCCGCCTCCCTCTGCCCCCCGTAGGCCCCGACGGCGGCGATCTGGCGCTGGTAGGAGGCGCCCGTCTCCAGGGTGGCGCGCACGGATTCCAGCTCGGCGGCGCAGCCGAGGTCCTCGGCGACGGGAGCGAGTTCGGTGAGCATCCGCTCGACCGTGTCGCCCACCAGCTCCTCCTCGCCGGCGGAGTTGACGATGAGGATCGCGTCCATGCCGTAGCGGGCCGAGCGCCACTTGTTCTCGGCGACGTACCAGTCGGGCATCGTGTCGAGTTCCTCGCCCCGGTCCAGGGTGCGGGAGAAGGACTCCACGAGGCACTGGGTCAGGGCCGCGATCCCGGCCAGCTCGGTCAGGTTCGTCGCGGCGTCGCAGGCGCGCACCTCGATGGTTCCCAGCCGAGGGGAGGGCCGCACGTCCCAGCGGATCTCGGTGAAGTCCTCGATGACGCCGGTGTGGACCAGGTCCCCGGTGTAGCTCTCCAGCTGCTCCCAGGTGCTGAACTGCTCGGGCGCTCCCGCAGTGGGCAGCTGCTGGAACATCATGGCCCGGTTGTCCGCGTAGCCCGTGTCAGCGCCCGCCCAGAAGGGCGAGGAGGCGCTCAGGCACTGCAGGTGCGCGGTGCGCGTGAGCAGCGCCTTGAGAATCGGCAGGACCTTGGCCCGGTCCTCGACCCCGACGTGCACATGAGTGCCGAAGATGAGCATCTGATGGCCCCACAGCCGAGTGCGGTCCACCAGGCGGGCGTAGCGCTCGGCGTTGGTCACCTTCTGCACCAGCGGGTCGGCGAAGGGGTGGGTACCCGCCGAGGCCAGGTCCACGCGCAGGGGATCGGTGACCGGAAGAACCCGGTCGAAGGCGAGCGCGATGTCCTCCACGCACTGCGCCACGCTCTGGCGCGCCCCGGAGACCAGCTCGATGGTGTTGAGCATCATCTCTCCGTGCACGTGCGGGTCCGAGCCCACCTTCTGGAGGATCTCCTCGGCGCACTGGCGCAGGTCGAGGCTGTCGCGGTCGATGAGCGCCAGCTCCCACTCCACCCCCAGCGTGGAGCGGGCCGAGCTGGCGAAGGGCAGGGACTGGGGACGGCGGGCCGGCGGCAGCTGGGGGCCCGCTGAGGCGGTGCTCGGGTTCTTGGTCGTGTCAGTCATGTCCTGCATGTCCTGGTCGTCTCCTCGGGGTCCTCGGGTCCCTGGCGGGTACGGAGGGTGTCGGTCTCTAGTCGGAGGGGGCCTCGCCGTGTCGACGGGTCGGAGAGTCACCCGATGAGTGATCCGGAGAGTCAGCCGATGAGTGATCCGGAGAGTCAGCCGATGAGTGATCCGGAGAGTCAGCCGATGAGTGATCCGGAGAGTCAGCCGATGAGTCTCTGACGATGGGCTCAACGACGAGGACTGCGCCCTTGGCCCTGTCTCCCACACGGGTCAGGATCCAGGTCTCCGAGTCCTGACCGCTGAGCCGCAGTGAGGCGCGCAGCGCGTCGGGGGAGACGTCGACCCCGCGCTTGAGGATCTCCAGGCTCCCGACCCCCAGCTCGCGGGCCCGGGCCCGCAGGGTCTTGAGCCTCAGAGGCAGGATCTCGGTGAGCCGGAATGAGCGCACGAAGGGGGCTGTCGCCGCGTCGGGGAGGCTCTCCGAGGTGAGGTAGCCGATTCGCGGTCCCACCGGGCGGGCGTCCAGGGCCTCGCAGAGGTGGGCGATGAGCCCGGCGCGGACGGCGGCGCCGTCGGGCACGTGGATGATGCTGCCCAGGTCGTCGGGCGAGCTGATCGGGTCGACCTGTACTGGTGGCTCGGAAGGGTCGGTGACGCCGGGGTCGGCCAGTGTGCAGGCGGTCGCGCCGTCGGCCCCCGAGCGCAGGACCAGAGCGGAGCGCCCGGGTCCTTCCGGGGCCAGCGGACCGTACCAGATGGCGGCCTCGACGACGTCGCCGTCCATACTCACCCACTGGACGTGGGAGTCGGAGGGCAGTGCGGCATGGTCGATGCCGGGGGCGACCTTGACGCCGAGAGCGGGTACACGCTCCCGCAGCGCGAGCAACCTCGACAGGGCCGGAGACCACTGCTCCGGGTCGGCGATGCGCCGCCCCTGAGCCCGACGGGCCGGGTCCGCGAAGACGGCGTCCACCCCGTGCTCGGCCAGGTCGATCTCCAGGGCGTCGGCGTACTCGACGCTCGCGTGCGGGAAGGGCATGAGGTTGATGGTGGCCAGAGCGGCCGTGGCCTCGTCCCGGTCGACGGCGAGCACCGGCAGGTCCAGTCCCGCCAGAGCCACGGCGTCGCCGCCGATCCCGCAGCCCAGGTCCGCGACCTTCGAGGCGCCGGCGGCCGCGTAGCGAGCGGCGTGGTGGGCCGAGACCGCCAGCCGGGTGGCCTGCTCCAGGCCGTCGGCGGTGAAGAGCATTTGCTGGGCGAAGGGCCCGAACTTGGCGGTGGCCCGGGCACGCAGCCGCTGCTGGGTCAGAGCGGCCGCCACCAGGGCGGGGGAGTGGCCCTCCTCGCGCAGGGAACGTCCCAGTGACAGGGCATCCGCCGGGTCATAAGGGGGCAGGGAGGACAGAAGCTCCCAGCCCTCGGGCGTCAGGAGGAGCGCGACGTGGTTCTCAGCCATCACCCCGATCATTCCACGGCGAGCCCGCCGATGCGCGTGATGTTCACTGGGTGGCGCGCAAGCCGGTCCTGGCAGGCGGGTGAGCGTCCGCGTGGGTAGTGTGGTGCGCCGACGCCCCGCACGCCGGCGGGGCCGGCTGACGCTGGGACGAGAAGACGGGCAGGGAGCTGATGGCCGAGGAGGAGCCGCGGATCAGCGCGACCAGTGCGCCCGACGCCGTCGCGCACCGCAAGGATGACGGCGGGGGCGGCTCGCAGCCGGCTCCTCGTGCCACGAGTCGTCGCAGGGCGCTTCTGCGGCGGCTGGTGCGAGTGTCGTTCGTGGTCGTGGGGATCATGGGCCTCATCGTGGCCGGGGCCAGCACCTGGGCCTGGACGATGAGCGCCGGGCACATCGAGGTCGCCGGTGAGAACAACGGTGACGGCGATACCGACGATACCGACGATGCGACCAGGGCCCCGGTGGCGATCGTCCTGGGGGCCGCCGTGCATGCCGACGGCCAGCCCTCGCCCTGGCTGGCCTATCGTCTCGACGTCGCCGCCGACCTCTACACCAGTGGTCGTATCGAGGCCATCCTGGTCTCCGGGGACAACCGGCGCGTCGGCTATGACGAGCCCACCGTCATGCGCAGCTACCTCACCTCCAAGGGCATCCCCAGCGAGGCGATCGCCCTGGACTATGCGGGCTTCGACACCTACGACACCTGTGTGCGGGCCCGCAGGATCTTCGGGATCGAGCGCGCCCTGCTCGTGACCCAGGACTTCCACGAGCCGCGTGCGGTCGCCATCTGCCGTGCCGTCGGCGTCAACGTCGAGGGCGTGGGTGACTCGCGTGCCCGCCGCGACCGCATCAGCTGGGCCGTCAGCTGGACGCGTGAGCGCCTGGCCACGATCAAGGCCGTCACCGATGTCCTCTCTCGGCGTGAGCCGACCTTGGGGCGCCGCGAGGCGAGCGTGGGAGAGGCCATCGCCTGGACACGGGAGCACCGGCGCTGACGAGGGCTGACGCCCAGGGCGAAACCACCGCCGCGCTTTGGCACTCGCGTTGACTGAGTGCTAACGCCGTCGTAGATTCTCCGTCAGGCGCAGCGGAGTGCTCGCCCTGGTCCTGGGACGCAGGCGGGTGCTTTCTGCGACTCGCACTCCTGCTTCGTGCCGGACCGACCCCCGCGACGGCGGTCGGGTACGCCTCGGGAGGGCGGTCAAGCCGTTCTACTGCACGTTGAAGAGAAGGAGGAGGTCTCCGATGTCGATCTCCATCAAGCCGCTCGAGGACCGCATCGTCGTCCAGACCGTTGAGGCCGAGCAGACCACCGCATCCGGTCTGGTCATCCCTGACACCGCCAAGGAGAAGCCCCAGGAGGGCAAGGTCGTGGCCGTGGGCCCCGGCCGTGTCGACGACTCCGGCAATCGGGTCCCGGTCGACGTCGCCGAGGGTGACGTCGTCATCTACTCCAAGTACGGGGGCACCGAGGTCAGCTACGCCGGTGAGGACTACCTCATCCTGTCGGCCCGCGACGTCCTGGCGGTCGTCACCAAGTGACCCGCTGAGATCATGTGCGCCACACGGCGCCATGACGTGTTGAGGGGGAGGCACCTTGTGGTGCCTCCCCCTCAACACGTGCACGCAGAATGTCTGTTGCATGTCTGCGCTGTGTCCGGACAATTGTCCGGACGTTGACTTGGGAACGTCTGTGCTGTCGATTCCCTGGAACAGGGCGGAGCGTCAGGCCGGTTCGTTGGCGAAACGGCGTGCCTGCTGCTCGTAGTGAGCGCGCCGCTCCTCCTCGCTCATGCCTCCCCAGACGCCATAGGGCTCACGAGTACTCAGAGCATGCTCTCGGCACTCCTCCAGGACGGGGCAGTCCTGACAAATGGCCTTTGCTCGTTCGTCCCGTCGTCGACGGGAACCGCCTCTCTCTCCTTCGGGGTGGAAGAAGACCGCGGAGTCCATGCCGAGGCAGGCCCCCCGGTACTGCCACTCCCAGAGAGTGGAGATCGGACCGGGCAGACGCGATGAGTCGTGCATTGCCTCCCTCCCCTCCTTTGGATACGGCGGTCGGGCACGCCGAACTTGATGTGCTATACGTAACGATAAGATCGCGTGGGGCGCTATAGTGGAGTTTAAACGAGATTATTTTGTGAGTCGGTAGGGGAACTTGTTTGCCTGGATGAAGGTCTCGAATGCTTGTCGGGTTTGGGGGAATGTGGCTCTTTGGTGGTTGCTGATACTGTCCTTTGCTTCTTTCCAGACGTGCTCGATGGGGTTCTCGTCGGGGCTGTAGGCGGGTAGGTTGATCAGGTGGATCCTCTCGAGGTTCTTGATGGTCTTGAGGCTGTTTGTGAGCTTTGCTGAACGGTGCCAGGAGGCGTTGTCCCACACGATGACGATCTTCTTCTTGTCGGGGTGCTTCACGGTCAGGTCGATCAGGGCCTGGGTGATGGTGCCGGTGTCCTGCCAGTCGAGGGTCATCAAGTCGACGGTGCCGTCGGTCTCGTGCAGGAAGCCGATGTAGGACTGGGCCTGGCGGCGGCGGTCGACCTCCAGGCGGGCGGCGTCCCCCCGGCGGATCCACGCCCTGCGCACGATCGCCTCGTGCTCGATACGCACCTCGTCGGCGCACACCACCATCACCTCGGGATCGGACCACTTGCGGACGATCTCGGAACGGATCTGGCTCATGCGCTGGTCAACGTCCGCCTGGGGCGGGCGGCGCTGGTCAACGGTCTGGGGGCGGTGGAAGGACAGGCCCGCCATGTGCAGCAGGAACCGGTAGGAGGCGGCAGAGGCGTACTCCACCTCGAAGTGGTCGTAGACCCAGGCCGCCAGATGGGGCACGTCCCAGAACCCGATGGGCAGGCCCTGCTCCGACGGGGGCCGGGACAGTACCCCGGCCACCTCCTGGCGCTGGGTGGCGGTGAGCCTGGAGGCGTTGAGGTTGCCGGCGTGACCGGTGTGGATTGAGGCCAGGCGGTACCGGTTCCACTCCCGAGCCCAGCTGCGCACCGTCTCGGGCGTGCGCTCGACGACCTGGGCCACGACCGCGGTATCCACACCCTTGGACAGCAGCACGACCGCCTCGGACTTCAAACGCATCAACCTGTAAGGCGCCTGGTGCTTATAGCCCTGCAAAACAGTCCACTCATCATCACTAACCACGACCCTGTCCATCCCAGCATGATATTCCGCCCTCGACCCGAGAGCTCACACGAAACGCCGACAACACAAGAGACGACAACAAAAGAAGCCAGCACCAGCAGCCAAGCACCCCACGAGAAAGCGACACCCCCACATCGGACGCCCCACGAATACCCGATCACCAACCCAACAACAAAACCAGCAACACGAATCTTGTTTTAATCACACTATAATCAAGAAGAATCATTCTATCTCACAACGAAATTATCTCCAGATTTCCTGGGTGTCTGTGCCGCAGTTGTCTGAAAACGTGCGTCACATTGTGGCGCACGAATAGCAGAAACGTTTTGTGGGTGATGTATGTATGTGGAACATCTTTTTTCTGAAACGTTCCGCGTTCATTGCGGCTTTTCGTGTTTGAGGGTGTAGTAGGCAGGGCCTATTGATCTGTTTGGTGGGGGTGGTGGGTGCGTCGTTGCGGTGGGTGGGGGGCGAGGTCCCCCGATGATGGGAGCTGCTACACAACCCAGCTGGGAGACCTCGACGTGCCTGAGACTGCCTTCACCGGCCCTGACCTGACGACCTTCCTGGGCCTGGACGCCCTGGGGCTGACCGCGGTGGGCCAGCACCTGACCCCGGGGCGGGCGCTGATCGAGTGCCGCATGCCCATCGGCTTGGAGGACCCGTTCTGCCGCTCCTGCGGGGCCCAAGGCGTCGCTCGTGGGACGGTGGCCCGGCGCCTGGCCCACGTGCCGGCGGGGTGGCGACCCACGCAGCTGGTGGTGCGCGTGCGGCGCTTCGCCTGCACGCACTGCCGCCGAGTGTGGAGACAGGACACGAGCCGGGTGGCCCAGCCGCGGGCGCGGCTGACCCACGCGGCCGTCGAGTGGGGGCTGCGGGCCCTGGGTCTTGAGTCCATGTCCGTCTCCCGGGTAGCAGCCGCCCTGGGGATCTCCTGGCACACCGCCAGCACCGCGATCCTGACCCACGCACAGTCTGCGCTGCTGGGCGACTCCCACCGCTTCGACGGCGTGGAGGTGATCGGGGTTGATGATGCCCCCGCGCGCTTCGCTCCCGTGCGGGAGGTACCCCCTCTGTCTGGCGCCACACCAGGCGGGGCGACCGCTATGTCACCATGGTCATCGACCTGACCCCCGGTACGTCACGGGGCGGGGCCGGCCCGTCTTCTCGATGTGATCGAGGGCCGGTCCAAGAAGGCGTTCAAGACCTGGCTCGCCACTCGGGGCAAGTCCTGGCGTGAGCGGGTCGAGGTGGTGGCCATGGGCGGCTTCGCCGGGTTCAAGAACGCCGCCGGCGAGGAGCTCCCCAAGGCCCAGGCGGTCATGGACCCCTACGCGCGTCGTGTCCCTGGCCGCCGGCAAGCTCGATGAGTGCCGCCGCCGCATCCAGCACGAGACCACCAGCCGGCGGGGCCGGGCGGGCGACCCGCTCTACCAGGCCGGACGCACCCTACGCACCGGGGCCGACCTGCTCACCGACGCCCAGGCCGAGCGCCCCTGGGCCCTGTTCGCCGACCAGCGCCACGCTGCGGTCCAGGCCGCCTGGGACGGTTCCTGATGCAACAGCTCATCAGCTCCCTGAAGCAGGCCGTCCCCGACGGCCTGGAGGAGATCCAGACACTGGCAAGGACCCTGGTCAGCCGCAGCCAGGACGTCCTGGCCTACTTCGACCACCCCCGCACCTCCAACGGCCCCACCGAAGCCATCAACGGGCGCCTGGAGCACCTACGCGGCATCGCCCTGGGCTTCCGCAACCTCACGCACTACACCATCCGCAGCCTCATCCACGCCGGACGCCTCAAAGACCACCCGACAACAACCACCTAAACCACGCGATAAGCCCCACCTACCACACCCTCAAACACGAAGAGCCTTCATTGTTGCTTTATTTCTGGGGTGCACATCACGTCGTTGTGGTGGTCTCAGGGCCGGTTCGGGTGCTCGCTCCGGTCCCCCGGGCCGCCCGGTTCCTGCCGGCCTGGCGGGGTGGGCGGACCGGTGCCGGCGGATATGCACGGGAAGGTCGGGTCGTCCTACGATGTCCCCGTGAGCGACTCGATCACCAGCCCTGACGTCTTTGCCCCTACCGGACTCACCTACGACGACGTGCTCCTGCTGCCCAGGCTGACCGACGTCATCCCCTCCGAGGTCGATACGACCTCCAGGTTGACGCCGAGGATCAGTCTGGCAACCCCTCTGCTCTCGGCCGCGATGGACACCGTCACCGAGTCGGACATGGCCATCGCCATGGCCCGTCAGGGCGGTATCGGCATCCTTCACCGCAACCTGTCCATCGAGGAGCAGGCCCAGCAGGTCCGGCGCGTCAAGCGCTCGGAGTCCGGCATGGTCACCGACCCGGTGACCGTCGGGCCGGAGGCCACGATCGCCCAGCTCGACGAGCTCTGCGGCCACTACAAGGTCTCCGGGCTGCCGGTCGTCGACGAGGGCGGCAACCTTCGCGGGATCATCACCAACCGCGACCTGCGCTTCGTCCCGCCGGAGCGCTGGGCGAGCCTGACCGTGCGCGAGTGCATGACGCCTCGCGAACGGCTCGTCACTGGCACCACCGGCATCTCACGGGAGGACGCCAAGGCGCTCCTGGCCGAGCACCGTATCGAGAAGCTTCCCCTCGTCGACGCCGAGGGGCGCCTCACCGGCCTCATCACCGTCAAGGACTTCGTCAAGACCGAGCAGTACCCCAACGCCACCAAGGACGCCGAGGGGCGCCTCGTGGTGGGTGCCGCCGTGGGCTACTGGGGGGACACCTGGGACCGTGCCGGCGCCCTGGCTGACGCCGGCGTGGACGTTCTCATCGTCGACACCGCCAACGGTGGCGCCAAGCTGGCGCTGGAGATGATCTCACGCCTCAAGTCCGACTCCGCCTTCAGCGGCATCGAGGTCATCGGCGGCAACGTCGCCACCCGCGAGGGGGCCCAGGCGCTCATCGACGCCGGGGTCGACGCCGTCAAGGTCGGAGTGGGGCCCGGCTCCATCTGCACCACCCGTGTCGTCGCCGGTGTGGGCGTGCCTCAGGTGACGGCCATCTATGAGGCGGCTCGCGCCTGCAACCCCGCCGGGGTCCCGCTCATCGCCGACGGCGGCCTGCAGTACTCCGGTGACATCGCCAAGGCCCTCGTGGCCGGGGCGGAGACGGTCATGCTCGGCTCTCTCCTGGCCGGCTGCACGGAGTCTCCCGGGGACCTCGTCTTCGTCAACGGCAAGCAGTGGAAGCGCTACCGCGGCATGGGGTCGTTGGGTGCCATGAGCTCGCGCGGACGCACCTCCTACTCCAAGGACCGCTACTTCCAGGCCGACGTCTCCTCCGACTCCAAGATCGTCCCCGAGGGCATCGAGGGTCAGGTCCCCTACTCCGGGGCGCTGGGAGATGTCGTCTACCAGCTCATGGGTGGGCTGCACCAGTCCATGTTCTACGTGGGCGCCCGCACGATCCCCGAGCTCAAGGAGCGCGGGCAGTTCGTGCGCATCACGAGTGCGGGCCTCAAGGAGTCCCACCCCCACGACGTCAAGATGACCGTCGAGGCCCCCAACTACACCGGGCGCGACAGCGCCTGAGCCGGTGGGACCCTGTCCCGGGCGCGCACGCGCCGCCCCAGCCGGCCTTCCCCGCCCAGGACTCAGTCGACGGGGGAGTCCGGCAGGGGCCAGGCGGTCTGGGCCGGGGCCCGCGAGGGGTTCCTGCGAGCCAGCCACTCGTTGAAGGACTCCGCCCAGACGCGGTGGGTCCGGGCCTGGAAGGCAACGAGCTCCTCCGCGCTGAGCTCCGAGACCCGCGGGTGAGCCGTGGCCAGCGCCTCGAGCACATCGAGCGTGGCGGCCACGTCCACCTCCGCGGTGTGCAGGGCCGCATCAACCTGCACGCCGTAGACCTCGCAGAGATCGCCCAGGCGGCGCTTGCCTCTGCGGTAGCGGTCTACGGCCCGGTCCAGGACCAGGGGATCGGCGATGGGCCCCAGGTCGCGCCCCAGGCGCGAGCGCATCGTGGGCAGACCGTGACGGGCGAGCTCGACCTCCATGAGCGTCAGGTCGTAGGAGGCGTTGAAGGCGACCACCGGAGACCCGGCCGCCATCGCCGCCACCAGGTGGTCACTCACCTCTGCCAGCACCTCGGTCACCGGCCGCCCCTCTGCCCGGGCCCGCTCGGTGGTCACGCCGTGGACCGCGGAGGCGGCCTCGGGAATCTCGACACCGGGATCTGCGAGCCACGTGGTCACCGACTGCCGCCGTCCTCCGTCGGCCTGACGCTCCGAGCGCCAGACGAGTGCCGCCGTGACGATGCGGTCCCGGGAGGGATCCACGCCGGTGGTCTCGGTATCGAAACCGAGTAGGGGGCCGAAGGGCCAGGCGGGGGAGGCGGCGTCGGACACGGAGGAGGAGTGCGGGGTGCTCATGAGTCCAGCATGCCACCGGGGTACGACACCTATGGTGACTGCCTGCGCGTTCCGTCCAGGGCATCGTCCAGAGTGCCAGTCGGTCCGGTAGATACTCGGGCGAGGACACTAGGATCGAACCATGAGCACAGAGGTCGAGATCGGACGCTCCAAGCGCGCCCTGCGCGCCTACTCCTTCGACGACATCGCCCTGGTGCCGGCCCGTCGCACCCGTGACACCTCCGAGGTGCGGGTGGGCTGGCAGATCGACGCCTACCACGTGGACCTGCCGGTCATGGCCTCGCCCATGGACTCGGTCATGAGTCCCGAGACCGCCATCATGGTGGGCCGTCTGGGCGGCATCGGCGTGCTGGACCTGGAGGGACTGTGGACCCGCTACGAGGACCCCGCTGAGGCCCTCGAACGCATCCGCCGGGCCGACCCGTCCCAGGCCACCAGCGTCCTGCAGGAGGTCTACCGGGCCCCCGTCCGACCTGAGCTCATCACTGAGCGACTGACTCAGATCCGGGCCTCTGGCGTCGTCGTCGCCGGGCGGCTCAGTCCCGCCCAGACCCAGCGGCACTGGCGCACCGTCGTCGAGGCGGGTGTGGACCTCCTGGTCATCCGCGGCTCCTTCGTGTCGGCCGAGCACGTCTCCGGTGCCGTCGAGCCCCTCAACCTCAAGCGCTTCATCTACGAGCTCGACGTGCCCGTCGTCGTCGGCGGGGTGACCACCTACACCGCCGCCCTCCACCTCATGCGCACCGGCGCGGCCGGGGTCCTCGTGGGGCAGGGCGGCGGCGCCTCCTCCTCGGTGCGCCAGGTCCTGGGGCTGCACATGCCCATGGCCACCGCCGTGGCCGACGTCGCCGGAGCCCGGCGCGACTACCTCGACGAGTCCGGAGGTCGCTACGTCCACGTCATCGCCGACGGCTCGGTGGGCAACTCCGGGGACGTCGTCAAGGCCATCGCCTGCGGTGCCGACGCCGTCATGCTCGGTGCCGCGCTCGCCCGTGCCGAGGAGGCGCCCGGCGGCGGCTACCACTGGGGCGCCGAGGCCCGCCACGAGCGCCTGCCGCGGGGCTTCCGCAGCCACGTGGGCACGGTCGGCACCATGGCCGAGATCCTCAACGGCCCCTCCGACCGTGCCGACGGCACCCTCAACATCATGGGCGCTCTGCGCCGCACGCTGGCCACCACCGGTTACGCCGACGTCAAGGAGCTCCAGCGCGTGGAGATCGTCCTGGCCCCCTACGCCGGCTCCTGAGTGAGCCCCGCCACGCCCAACAGCCTTTTTGAAGGTCGGAACAGTGCAACTGAGCCGTGATCTCGGGTAGTCTCAGCCGGGACGGCAGCCGTCGCGCTGCTGAAACCGGCGCGGGGGCATGATCCGGTTCCAGCACCGCTAGCCCCCACATGTCACAAGGAGCTTCACATGGCCCAGGTCACCGCCACCATCGCTTCCAAGGTCGGTCTGCACGCCCGTCCCGCCGCCACCTTCGTCAAGGCCGTCGCCGAGAAGGGCGTCCCGGTCACTATCGCCAAGGAGGGCGGCGCTGCGGTTGACGCCTCCTCCATCCTCGGTGTGATGACCTGGGTGCCGGCTTCGGCGACGTTGTCACCCTGGCCTCCGACGCCGACGGCGCCGACGCCGCTCTCGAGGAGCTCAAGGCCTCCTGGAGACCGACCTGGACGCCTGATAACAGCCACGGCCAACGGGGCGCGCTCCACTGGGGCGCGCCCCGTTGCTCGTGCGCGGGCGCTCGGAAGCCCCCGTCACGGATAGTGCCTCACCCTCACCATGGACATCGCCGTCGCCCTCGTGCCCTCCCTGCTGTTCGGGGCACTCTCCCTCCTGCTCGGGGCCTTCCCCACCGACACCGCCGACAGAACACCGCGGTCATGGTGGGGGCGGGAGCCGTCTCGCTCATGTGCTCAGCCCTGCTCGCAGTGCCCTGGTCCCCACGCGCCACCGTGTGGGGCGCGGTCTGCGGGCTCATGTGGACCGGTGGCAGGTCTTCGTCCTGCGGGCCTTCCGCGCCTGGGGCGTCAGTCGCACCATGCCGTTGACCACCGCCCTTCAGCTCCTGCTCAACGCCACCCTGGGGGTGAGCCTCTTCGGTGAGTGGCGCGCCCCGGGCGCCCTGCCCCTGGGGACGGTTGCGCTCGCGCTCATCATGGCGGGGGCAGCCGCCTGCTCCTGGCAGGAGCGCACCGGCCCCGGCCCCACGAGTGCGCAGCGGCGTGACGGGCTGCTGGCCACCGCTGCCTCCGCCGTCCTCTACGGCTCCTACCCTCGCTGCTGCGCGCCGCCATGTGCCCTCGGCCCACGCCGTGGGCCCCATGGGCCTGGGGCTGCTGGCCGGCGCAGTCTGTGCGCCCTCGTCTGCCTCGGAGATCGCCCCTGCGCGGCCCGCGGATCGCCCCGGCGGTGCTCGCCGGGGGATTGTGGGCGATCGGCAACGCCCTCATGCTGCGCTCGACGGCGGCCGTGGGCGTGGCATCCGGCTTCACTCTCTCCCAGCTCGGCTTCGTCCTGGCCACCGTTGGAGGCCTGACCGTTCTAGGGGAGAAGCGCACCGGCCGGGAGCAGGCGGTGGTAGCCGCAGGAGTCGTGGCGGCCGTCGTCGGTCTGGTTCTCATGGGACTGGCAACTAGCATGGACTCAGGGCCGTCCTCATCCGGCTAGGTCGATTGTGGCCGCCGGTCGGGGCGTCGAGGACGTACTTCTCTGGCCGGGACTGGGCTTGCTCGCAGATGACAGGAGCTGACCTCAGTCATCTGCGAGCAAGCCCAGTTGCCGTCTCGATGGCGACCCCGCGGACTCAGTCCTGCTGGCCGCCGGAGGGGTTCGGCCTGATCCACCACCACAGGCCCATGCCGCGGCGATGACGAGCAGGCCCAGGCCCGCCCACAGGTTGGCGTTGATCCCGCCGGTCTTGTCCATCTCCTCAGTGCTGGTTGAACAGGAACGAGCACACCACCAGGTAGAGGCCGATAGGCCCAGCGCTCCGGTAATGACCGCCCGGATGTCGGTGAGTGAACGATTGTCATGAGTATTCTCCTTCGTGTATCCGGGTGGGGCTAGTGGAAGATGCTGTTGAGCGTGATCACCATGAGACCGGCGATGATCCCCAGCGGGATCGGACGGCGGTACCAGGGCAACTCGTGCAGGTGCGGGTCGGTGCGCTCGCTCCTGGGCGTCAGGGCGTAGACGAAGCCCTTGAGCTCGGAGTCGGGCTTGGGGTGGGTGACCATGGAGACCAGCACCGTGATGACGACGTCGACCGTGAAGGCCACGCCCGCCGCCAGGAAGGCACCGCCCTGTCCCGGCATGACCAGGCGCTCGGTCCAGATGAGGAGGTTGACCCCAGGGCGCCCAGCGTTCCACTGACCAGTCGATCCAACCGGCCTGAGGCGTGGCCCGCTTCCAGAACATACCGATGATGAAGGTCGCGAACAGCGGCGCGTTGAACATCGAGAACAGCGTCTGGAGGTAGTCCATGAGGTTGGAGTAGCTCGAGGCGATGATCGCGGTAAGGATCGCGACGACGGAGGCCGTCAGGGTCGAGAGCTGCCTACCTTCAGGTAGTGGGCGTCGTCGGCGCCTTCTTGAGGTAGTGCTGGTAGATGTCACGCCCCACACGGTGTTGAAGGCGGAGATGTTCGCGGCCATCCCGGCCATGAAGGAGGCCAGCAGGCCCGTGATCGCCAGACCAGCAGGCCGTTGGGCAGCAGGTCGCGCATGAGGTAGAGGACCGCGTCGTTGTACTGGTAGCTCGTCTGGCGCCGGACTTGAGCTGCTGGACCTCAGTGACCAGGACGCCGGCGACCATGCCCGGAACGATGACGAGGAGGGCACGAACATCTTGACGAAGGTGCCGATGATCGGGGTGGACTGGGCGGGAGATCGAGCCGAGGCCATCGCCCGCTGCCCTCGACGAAGTTCGTCGTCCAGTAGCCGAAGGACAGCACGAAGCCCAGGCCGAAGACCAGACCGATGACGGACAGCACATTGGGAGTCGAAGCCGGAGATCGAGTTGCCGGGCCAGGAGTGCAGCTGCTGGGACGGGTCGGGTGCCCGGCGAGGTTGGCGGCGTCGGTGATCTTGTCGGTCAGGCCCTGCCAGCCGCCCACACGGTGCAGGCCGATGAGGGTCAGGGGCAGCAGCGCCGCCACGATGACGAAGAACTGGAGGACCTCGTTGTAGATCGCTGCGGAGAGCCCTCCATCGTGATGTAGGAGAAGACCGATGACGGCGGCGACGATGAGCCCCACCCACAGGGGCCAGCCCAGCAGCCAGTTCATGATCTTGCCCAGCAGGTACAGGTTGATGCCGGCGATGAGCAGCTGGGCCAGGGCGAAGCTGAGCGCGTTGACCAGGTGGGCGGCGGTGCCGTAGCGCTTGAGCATGAACTCGGGCACCGAGCGCACCTGGAGCCGTAGTAGAGGGCATCATGACCAGACCAGGAAGATCATGGCCGGGACCGCGCCGATCCAGAAGTAGTGGAAGTCGGCATGCCGTACTCCGGCACCGTTGGCGGACATCCCCATGATCTCAACCGCACCGAGGTTCGCCGAGACAAAGGCGATACCGGTGACCCAGGCCGGCAGGGAACGGCCCGAGGTGAGGAAGCCGTCTGCCGTGCCGCCTTGGACCGGGCGATGAGCCCGACGCCGATGACGAAGGCGAAGTAGATGGCGATAGGGATGTAGTCGTACCAGCGTGCGGCAATGAGCGTGCCGGATGACGCTGGACGATGCTGACAGGCGTGCAGCGTGGAGGACATCGGTGTACCTCTCGAGAATTGTTCAGTTGAGCAAGATCATTCTTGCTGACGGGCAGACTAGCACGGCGTGATACCGGCACGGGAGGTTGGCCTGCCCGGACTTACCGGGGTTGGTGGGTAGAGTGCGCCCATGACTCTGACTGCTGCTGCCGACGGCTCCTCCTGGGCAACCGGGACCGGCCGGCTGGGCCTGGTACGTGGATGACGACTGCTGGGGCCGCCGGAGGCTGGGAGAGCTCGACCAACAACCGCGGCGAGCTCACCGCCGTCCTCGAGCTCCTGCGGGCCACGCAGGCCGCCGGACTCGCCGGTGAGGAGCTCCTCATCCAGTGCGACTCCCAGTACGTCATCAACTCACTGACCAAGTGGCGCCACGGCTGGAAGAGGCGCGGCTGGCGCAAGGCCGACGGCAAGCCTGTCCTCAACGCCGACCTCGTCAAGGACCTCGACGCCGCGCTCGCGGGCCGTAAGGTGCGCTTCGAGTGGGTGCGCGGCCACGTCGGCCACCCCATGAACGAGGCCGCCGCCGCCGCCGCCACCGCCTACCAGCGGGGCGAGCCGGTCCATCGGGCCCGGGTGGCCCCGGCGTGAGCACTCATGAGACCGATGGTGAGGGGACCGGCCCCTCGTCGGGGACTGACATGCGGACTGACGGCGATGTCGTCCCCGGTGCGACGGCCGCCCGTCGAGCCCGCTTGCGCGAGGCCGGTGGCACCCTGTTCTGAGAACCTGGGCTCTGGGACCCAGGACTGACCCTGGTGGCCCGCGGTCTCTCACAGGAACGGCACAGGCGCGTCAAACAGGCGGCATAAGCCTGCGGGCGAGGCTGAAGCCATGACGACGAGCCCCGCCCTCCCCACGCCGGCCACCTCCTCACCCGTGTCCCGCCCCACGGTCCTCAATCGGCTGGCCCACCTGCGCCGCCGCATCCCCACGGTCATCCTCTTCGCCACCGTGTCCTTCTCCGGTTGGACGGTCGACTACGTCCTGGCCCTCGTCCTCAACTCACTGACCGGCTCGGTCCTCTACGCCGTCGTCGGCGCCCGGATCGTCTCCTGCACCCTGGGCTTCCTGCTCAACCGGCGCCTGTTCCGGGCCGCCCCGGAGACCTTCTGGCGCTCCGCCGGCGGCTACGCGGCCGTCCAGGGCGGGGTCGCGGCGACGTCGTACGTCGGTATCTCGGTCCTCACCGGCGCCGGGGCGCCTCTGTGGCTGGCCAAGGTGCTCGTCGACTCCACGCTCTTCATCGTCAACTACCTGGCTCAGTCCCGCCTCGTCTACCGGGCCCCCGCCCCAGCCGAGCAGTCCGTCATGGCTCCGGCTCTGGCGACGGCGGCCCTGAAGCCTGCGGCCTCAATGGCCCCGCCCGTGATCAATGGAGATCATGGGCGGGGCCATTGGTACTGGTCGATGGTCCTGACAGCCGGCCTCGGCTAAGACCCCGGGTGGCGAGACGGGTCAGGGCTGGGCGTCGCGCATGAGGAGGACGAGCTGGACCCGGTCACGCAGGTCCAGCTTCGTCAGGATCCGGGTGGCGTTCTTCTTGACCGAGTCCGGGGCCAGGACGAGTCGCTGAGCGATCTCCGTGTTCGTCAGCCCCTGGGACACCAGCTCGGCCACCTCGCGCTCACGCGGGCTGAGACGGTCGAGGCGCCCGCGGACAGCGCACCGAAGGCGAACTCGTCCTGGTCGCAGGTAGTCAGCACCAGGGTCCGTATCGAGGGGTAGAGCTGGGTGATGCGCGCCGTGGCGTCGATCCCGTTGAGCACCGGCATGCGCACATCCATGAGAATGACGTCGGGAAGCGGGCGGCGTTCCTGGAACCGGTCGGCGAGCTGGTCGAGCGCGTCCTGACCGTGGGCAGCCTCGGCCACGACCCTCAGGTCATCCGCCCGGTTGATGATGAGTGACAGGCCCATACGGGTCGCCTTCTGGTCATCAACGATCATCACCGTGATTGGGGCGAGCCTCTCCGGAGCCGGCGAGGAGGGGAGTGAGACGGTGGTCATGCTTCCTCCTGAAGGGGATGTAGACCGGGATGACGGCGCTCAGCACCCAGCCGCCGAGCCCGGAGCGATGCTGGGACCGACGTCGAACGCTCCGCCGCGCTCGCGGATCACGGAGGCCAGGTTGGCCAGTCCGTGACCTCGGGAGTCCTGCGAGGCGTCGCTGCGTACGGTGACGTGTCCGTTGTCGGACACGTGATCCGGTGATGGCCGGTGTGGTCCAGGGACACCACGACGCGCGTGGCACCCTCGGCGTGCCGCATGACGTTGGTCAGGGCCTCCCGGACGACGATGTAGACGAGCTCCCCGATCGCTCGTTCCGCCACTGTGCTGCTGGGGCGCAGACCGGTCTCGGTCAGGGCCGCACTGATTCCGGTCGCCCGTACCGTGGTCAGCAGGTTCTCCAGCTGGTCCCAGCCGCGTGCGTCGGTGACGACCACTGGGTTCGAGGCGGTCACCACGCCGGAGCCGAAGTAGTCGAGGATGTCGGGTGAGGACTGCAGCGAGGCGACGGCGCTCCTCGTGTCGGCCAGGCCGTCGCGGGCCAGCGAGTTGACCAGGTCGATGGCCTCGTTGACGTCCGGGCTGCCGCCGGCGCCGTGGAGCCCCTCGGACAGGGCGATGATCGCGGTCAGGGAGTGGCCCACGGAGTCGTGGAGCTCGGCCGCCGCCCTGGCCTGGTACCGGGCGGCGTCACGCTGCACCACAAGCTGCTGCTCGGCCCCTCTGGGAGGCGAGCTGGGCGTCCCCGTGCTCCAGGGCCTCCCGACCGATCGGGTGATCGACGCCACGGTGACCACGGCGATGAGGAATCCTGCCTCCTGCATGAAGTCCGACAGCGGCACCCCTCTCCCGCATGAGCCCCGGCAGGGGGCCGTTGAACGACGCGAGACAGGGGATGAACAGGAAGACCAGGGTGGCGCCGATGCCCAGGATCCGATCCCGAACGCTTGCGATGGCAATCAGGGTGTAGACGCTCACCAACAGCGGGATGAGGAACTCTGCGGAGTCGCTCTTGATCATCTTCACCATGAGAGCCACGTTGTTGATGATGACGACGGCCCACCGCCCCGCCGGGCTGGCCCGGTACCACTCGGCGATGCGGTCCAGGCGGGTCCTCGGACGCGGTGGCTCGGGTCAATGCGGTCATGGGGTTGAGCGCACTCAGCGGCCGGGCCGAGAGGAGCATCGCCGTTCCCGCGACTGCCCCCAGGAGCACGGCGGTCATCGTGGCGGCGTAGGACCTCATGATGAGACCCCAGCCAGGTGACGAAGGTCAGAATGACCCACATCCCCAGTGCCACGGCAGCGAACCGCGGCAGGTAGGCGGCCAGGCCCATCGGACCGAAGCCGGCGACGAGCCCGGTGATCGCAGTGGTCAGGACGAGGATCGCGGTGGTGGCGACCGCGACCTGCAGCCCATGGAGCAGCTTGCCCGCGATCACGGTCGCCTCCAGACGGCTGGCCCTCATCTGCTGCCAGCTGCGCCGCGAAGCCGCCCAGAGCCAGCGGTAAGCCACATGGAGAGCAGCAGCGTGGAATGAGGCCAGAGGGCATCCCAGGTGATGCCCTGGGCCGGGAGGTCGGCCTGATAGGTCCGGTACTGCAGGTAGCCGGACAGGGACGACAGGGTGCACAGAACGGTAACGGCTGCCCAGTACCACCAGTTGGGAGCCTTGCGGTTCTCCCAGTACCAGGCGGTGCGCACCGCCCCGGCGCACCTCATGGGCGATTCCGAGGAAGGTCAGAAGCGTGGAGACGGCTGTGGCGCGGAGACGGTCATCTCGATGACGCCGTCGCTGTCCAGCCCGGACAGGGGGCCCTGGTAGCGCAGGCCCCCGGCACTGATGATGCCCACGGTGTCGGCGATCTGCTCGATCTCCGAGAGAACCTGGGAGGAGACGATGATCGTCCTGCCCTCCTGGCGGGCCAGGGTGACGATGATCTGACGGATCTGTTCCGCTGCGGCCGGGCCGAGCCCCTTGGTGGGCTCGTCCAGCAGCATGAGGGCGGGTCGGTCGGGAGCGCCATGGCCAGAGCGAGGCGCTGCTTCATCTCCGCCGCGTAGCGCCTGACCCGCAGGTTCTCCTGTCCGGTCAGTCCGGCGGCAGCCAGGGCGTGCTCGACGCGTCTGCTCGGCAGGCCCAGGTGGGAGGCCATCATGGCGAGGTTCTCCCTGCCGGTCAGGCTCGGGTAGTAGGAGGGGCCCTCAATGCGGGAGCCGATCGTTCCCGGAGGCAGGCCGTGATGGGGAGTGACCTGATGTCCCAGGGCGCTGATGCTGCCCGACGTCGGGCGGACCGCT